>NZ_JBFUKX010000082.1:0-14971 GCF_056400605.1 Mucilaginibacter sp. P5_A4
GCCATACACAACTACCGCAGGGTAGAAGTACAGCATAAGCCATACCTGCCCCCGTCAACCCTAAAAGCCGGAGGGTTAAAAGGTAATCCCGGCGCTACGGCAAGCTATATGTATTACTATGGTGTTGACAGGCCCGCGGCGCTATTAGTAAATTTGCCTAAGGAGCAGGGGATGTTATATGTATACATGAATCCCTATACCGGGCAGGTTACCCATACAGAAAATCCGGCGCGGAACTTTTTTATTATTGTTGAGTACATTCACCTTTACCTGCTGCTGCCTGCCAATGTTGGTCGGCTGGTAGTGGGCATATCTGTTATTGTTTTTATTGTGCTGATGATAACCGGCATTATCCTCTGGTGGCCCAAACGCAAAAGCGACCGCAAGCGAAGTTTCAACATTAAATGGAATGGCCGCTGGCGTAGGGTTAATTATGATCTGCATAATGTGCTGGGATTTTATGCAACCGGTATTGCCATTATATTGGCACTTACAGGTTTATCCATGGTTTTTGAATCGGTGCGGGAAGGTATTTATACTACCGCTAACCTCGGTAAAGCTTATCCATCAGAAAAAGTATCCCTAAAATCCGACTCCCTGTTAAAAACGAGGGTGGATAACCGCTTTGTTATTGATAAGGCATTTGTACAGGCACAAGCCAATTCGCCGCAGGCGCAAATGTTCCTGATCTATGACGATGCTTCTGCAGCAGGAACAGTGGGTATCACTGCCTATGCCAAAAGCCTGCACTTTTATAAAAGCGATGGCTATGAGTTTGAGAAGTATACAGGCAAACTGTTAAAACAAACCCCACATATACAAAAAAGCCCCGGCATGAAGATGAACGATATGAATTACGATCTCCATGTTGGCCAGGTGCTGGGTCTGCCCGGCAAGATCATCGCTTTTTTGGCCAGTCTTATCTGCGCCTCGCTGCCGGTAACGGGTTTTATTATCTGGCTGGGCAAACGTAAAAAAGGCAAATCAAAAAAAGTAAAAGCGCTGGTGCACCGCAGGGTACAAAAGCAGCATACTTGAAAAGAGATTTAAACTTAATAGGTTATATTGTACATCGTCATTGCTTCTTTCAGCAATGACTTTTTTTTTGCTATATTCCATTAAAATCATCATACTCAAAAAAAATCAACCAATTGTGCAACGTTGTAGAATACCCTGCGTCTATTAAACTGAAGCTTAACACAACTTGGAAGCAATATTTATAGATAAGCATTACAGCCTGGTGGCAGAGTGCAAGCAGGGAAGTAAAAAAGCCTGTTATGAACTCTACCGTTTATATTCAAAAGCGATGCTGAACGTCGCCTTTAGGATAGTGGGCAATATTGGCGAAGCCGAGGATGTTTTACAGGAGGCTTTCCTTGATGCGTTTAATAAACTCAAAGATTTTAGGCAGGAAACCACATTTGGTTTATGGCTTAAGCAAATAGTGGTTAACCGGTCAATAAACCAGTTGCGTAAACGCAAACTTGAGCTGATAGAACTTGACGGCAATCATTTGGAGAATATTCCCGATGAGGAAGCTACCGACGATGATGAAATGCAATACCAGGTAACAATGGTAAAAGAGGGCATGAAACAATTGCCGGACGGTTACCGGGTAGTAATATCGCTTTACCTGCTTGAAGGTTACGACCACGAAGAAATAGGACAAATTTTAAATATATCAGAAAACACCTCAAGAACACAGTTCCTGAGAGCAAAAAGAAAACTAATGGAAATTTTAAACAGGAAGGGAAATGTGTCATGAGCAAGCGATTTGAAGATTTCATGAAAAATAATCACGAAGATTTTGACGAGATAGAACCATCGGCAGACCTGTGGGGCAAAATAGAGGCGCGTTTAAACGTGCTGGAGGCTGCGCCAAAAAAGCGCGAAGCCAAAACCTTTTCGCTCGCTTTTGTGCTAAAGGTGGCCGCATCCATCATTGTGGTAATGGGGATATGCTTCGGGGTGTATATCCAAGGTCAAAAAGGCCCAAAAAACGTTGACCTGGCTGCTATCAACCCCGAGTATGCCAAGCAGCAGGTGCACTATGCATCATTAGTTAAAACGCAGCTTAACCAGCTTAAAACAGCATCTAAAGGCGATCCGCAACTGCTTAGGGAGTTTACCGCCGAAATTGCCAAAATGGATTCGACCTATAAAAAATTGAATAATGATTTAGCTACCAGTCCTAACCAGGAACGTGTTTTACGTGCAATGATCCGGAACTTGCAAATACAAACCGAGGTGCTTAATCAGCAACTAAATGTGATAGAGCAGTTTAACGAAACGAATAAAGATCAAAAAAATGAAATCAAAAATATTTAAACCTTTCCTGTTTGCCTTAATGGTTTTATTAGCCATTAGTACAGCAAATTTTGCGCAGCAAAAAAAGCCGGTAAAGCCTACAAAGCCTGCTACTCCTAAAGTTGCCCCATCAGGTGATGATGACGACGATGATTCGGCAATAGCTGATAAAAATTATCAGCAGAAAATGAAAGATCTGCAAGTAAAGATGCGCGATCTGCAAAAGCAAATGAGCTCACTTAACAAGCAGAAGTTCAACAAAAGCATGAAGCTGAATATGAAGAATTTTAACAAAAGCTTCAAGCATTTTGATAAAAACTTTAAGTACGATAGTTTAAAACGCTTTGCTTTTAAGTTTAATGATAGCATGTTAAACTTCGCCTATAAATTTGATGCCAAAATAGCCCCTATGATAGCTTATGGCTTTAAGGATTTTGATAAAAGCTTTAATTTTAGCTATGATAGCAACAATGACGATAATGATAAACAGGCACAAAGCGGTGATGAAGTTGTAAAAACCAAAAGCTACAGCAAAAGCTATAGCATTGATGCCAATGATGTAATTAATATTGACAATAAATTTGGTAAGATAACAGTTAACACCTGGGCCAAAAATGAGGTAAAAGTTGACGTGCAGATAAAAGTAACAACCAACAATGAGGATAAGGCACAAAAGCTGTTGGATAATGTAAACATAAAGGATAGTAAAGACGGTAACGGAGTATACTTTAAAACCTCAATCGATCCTGATGGGGATAACAATGGTTCATGGGGTTCTTTTTTTAAAGGGAATCATAACTCGGCGCGTTCAATTGAGGTGAACTACACAGTGTATATGCCGGCCAAAAGCCCTTTAACCATCAGCAATAAATATGGCAGTACCGATTTGCCCGACCTTAGCGGCAAGCTCATTATCAATAACTCGTTCGGTAGCCTGGTAGCTAAAGCATTGAGCAACCCGAGTAACCAGATCAGGGTAAAATATGGTAATGCAACCATAGGCAACCTTAATGGCAGCGATCTGGATGTAGCTTATGGCAGCCTAAGCCTGGGCGATTGTGATAAACTTAATGCGCATTTGAGTTACAGTTCGGCAAAGATAGGCCGCATTAAAACCTCAGGAAATATCAACGTTAAATTTGGCGGAGGGATTAGTATTGAGGATATTGATAAAAACCTGAAGGATCTGTCTGTAAGGTCGTCATACTCCAGTATAAAACTTGGCCTGAGCGATGACCAGAGCGCCGATTTTGATGTAACTGTGCACTATGGCAGCTTTAATTATGGCAACCGCGATGTAAGTTTAACCAGTAAAACTCCTGCCGACGGCGAACGTGGATTTAACCCTACCAAAAACTATAAAGGCCATTTTGGTAAAGGAGGCACCGATAAAACCATTACTATTAACTCCACATTTGGTAGTGTAAACTTTGATTAACTAATAAATTTATCCTTTTACGCAAGCCTCTGCCCTAAAAAGCAGGGGTTTTGTTATTTTTGGCGTAAACGCGTTGCACCTATGAATTTAGAAATATTTGCCCAGGCCGAAACATGGATCTCGTTAGTTACCCTTACCCTGTTAGAGATTGTTTTAGGGATAGATAATATCGTATTCATATCAATACTATCTGACAAGCTGCCTGTAAAGCAACAGGCCAAAGGGCGTAGGGTAGGCTTAGGCATGGCCATGATTACCCGGGTATTGCTGCTGTTATCCATCAGTTGGGTAATGACACTTACTGCAACGCTTTTTAACCTGGGGTATCTGTTTAATGTTACAGACGCAGATTGGGCTGAAAAATTAGCTATTTCGGGCCGCGACCTGATCCTGATCATAGGAGGGTTGTTCCTAATCTATAAAAGTACGGCCGAAATCCACCATAAAATAGAAGGCGAAGAAGAAGGCAGCGAAAATGTAAAACCCCAGGGCTTCGTAGCAACCATCATCCAGATAATGCTGCTGGATATCGTTTTCTCGTTAGATTCGGTAATTACGGCCGTAGGCATGGCCAGCCATGTGGAGATCATGATACTTGCAGTTGTAATAGCTGTAGGCATCATGATGTGGTCATCAAATGGTGTGGCCTCTTTTGTAAACAAGCATCCAACAGTAAAAATGCTGGCGCTGTCTTTTTTACTGCTGATAGGTGTTTCCCTTTTGGCTGAAGCCTTTGAGCAGCATATCCCTAAGGGGTATATCTATTTCGCCATGGCTTTTTCGATGCTGGTGGAGATGTTGAATTTAAAAATGAAAGCAAAGAAGGCAAAAAAGACTGTCGATAAAGTTCAAAGATAGAGCTTCAGAATAGCAAAAGCCAGGGTGTCGGACGTACCCCGGCTTTTAATATCGCATCTCTCGAACACTCCGGGACGAATATTCTCTTAAAACACCCATGCGGGTAATTATAGGCATTGTGCGCTTGCTGGACGTTTATTGTCAATATGTACCATCACAATGTGGCTTTACGCCAGGCAACGCTCCTCGCGCATGGTCAGCTTACCTATCATATCTTTAAGGATAGTTCTTGCACGATATAAAGTAGTACGAGATAAAAGTTCACTCATACCTAATGAATTACCAATTTCCTGGTGCGAGTAGCCTTCAATGGCATACATGTTAAATACCGAACGGTAAGTTTTAGGTAGTTTTTGTATCAGCTTCATCAGGTCCTTAGCTTCAAGACCATTATCATTGTAAGCTTTGTTTACCGGCATTACGGTATCTGAGGCAAAATCTTCAACCAAAACAATTGGCTTTAATTTGCGATAGCGCGATATCGCGGCATGCACCATAATACGGCGTACCCAGCCCTCAAGGCTGCCGTCGCCCCGGTAGTTGTTCATGTTTCTGAATATTTTGATAAAGCCTTCTTGTAGTATATCCTGTGCTTCATCTTTGTCTGTAGCATAACGCATGCAAACAGCCAGCATCCTTGGTGCTAATAGTTTGTAAAATTGTTCCTGGCATTTACGTTCGTTGCGTAAGCATCCTTCCCAAATTGTCTGTAAACGGTCGTCGGCGGTACTCATTGTATATTGTATTTATATATAATGCCAATGCCAATACCAGTGCCATTTTATAAGATATTGATTGTTAGTTACTTAATTAATTTCGGGTTTTGTAAACTGTTCGATAGCGGACGGTGATTGTGCACATGCGGACAGAATGCTGACCCGTCCGGAAATAGCTATACAGATTTGTGAGTAAATCCTGCACTCACTATACATTGTATTTTGTTAATCCTAAGATGATCATGGATCAAATAACCTGTTGCTTGTTTTTTATTGATTTTAAGGCTCTCCAGGCTGCGCAGAATTCGAACCATTTAGTCGATCAATTGCGGTTTTTTATTTCCTTAGCTTAATAAAGGGAATAAACCATTGCGATTAGTCTGGTAAACATTAATCCTTATTGGTTAAATACGACCGCTAACGTTGATCGTATTATATCTTATTCAGCCTTTTTACTTTCAATACGCTTCCTGATACGGCTTAGTGAAGGGTTTGTGATACCGAGGTAAGATGAGATGTGATAAGCCGGGATACGCTCAACAATATCCGGATGTTCTTCCAACAACCTGATATATCGTTGTTCATGGGAGAAAAAAATGAATTCTTCTGTGCGCGTTTGCGCAATATTAAAGAATAATTCGGCCAGCAACCTGCCGAATTTTCCCCAGTTAGGATGGGTTTCATAAAGGCTATTAAGATCCTTATAGGAAATGAAGAAAATTTCCGAATCTTCCATCGCTTCGATAAAATACCAACAGGGATTGCGTGATACGAAACTCCTAAAAGAAACGACAAACTGATTTTCCGAGAAAAAGAATATGTTCTTATCTTCTTTTGTATCCGGGTCACGAAAGTAAATCCTGAATATGCCTTTGACTATCAATCCAAGGTCATTACAAACCATGCTTTGCATGTTGAAAAAGTCCCCTTTATTTATTTTTCGCGCTTTCCAAAATGGCTGGCTGTCGCTAATGTCTTTATCGCTCAACGAGGCAAAATTCCTCAGATACTGAAAGACGATATCGTTTTTATCGGTCATTTGATCATTGTATAAATTTGTCTATAAAATTATGATCCGGCTATTATTAAACCAGCAATTCAAACTCAGCAAAACCCGTCATTCTTCAAGCGTAGATTTTTAACCTAAACTAACAAAGAAATTCTTTTAATGCTTTTGGTTCCATCGACTTGGCTGCTTGATCGTACATATATTTATAGGCATTGGTGGTACTTGTACTTGCATTACCTCTGCAACCAATTCGTCGATAGCTGTGCAGCGCTAAACTATCCCTCAAATATAATCTGAATATAACGCAAGCATTTTCACTTAAGTGAAAATTTGCCACCGCAGTAAAACTGTAATTGTACCGTAATGTTTATCCGCATTTTAACTTAAGTGAAAAGTGTGCCAGGTAATACTGGAGAACTTTGAAATAATAAGACATTTAAAATTTTAATTATGACATCAAATTCTCAATCTAATGCAGTAGTTGACAAACAGGCCGTTGAAACTGCCAGATCATTACGCAAGCTTTATTTTATCCGCGCAGCCTTTTCGGTGGTCTGGGTGATTCTTATCCCCCTTTTTGCAAAAACATCTATGGGGGTTTCCAGCGTTTTACTGATCATCTATCCGGCCTGGGACGTAGTGGGTACGTTCCTCGATATTCGCGCCAATCACGGTAGCCCGTCTAAAACACCACAATATGTAAATGCTGTAATCAGTGGCATCGCTACTGTAGCTGTAGGCATCGCTTTACAGAAAGGCGTTCCTGAAGCATTGATGGTTTTCGGTGCCTGGGCAATTGGAACAGGATTGATTCAACTGATCTTAGGATTACGTCGCCGAAAATTTTTAGGCGGGCAATGGCCTATGATCATCAGCGGCGGCCAGTCCATAATCGGCGGCACTTCTTTTATCCTGCTGGCACACGACCCGACAAAGGGAATTACCAGTCTGGCTGGGTATGCCGCATTTGGCGCCTTTTATTACTTGCTTGCTGCATTTCGTCTGTCTAAGACGGTTAATCGCGGTACTGCAACAGTCTAAGTAAAACAAGAAATTGAAAATTGTTGCTATAGCCCCGTATTCGTCAAAAAAGTGAAATCCTTATATTACAATGGAAATCATAATCGCATCAAAAGGCTTTTTATATTGAAATAGAAAGGGCAAGCGACCGTTTTAACGTGCTTGCCCTTTTGCTCCTGAGGCTGGGCTCGAACCAGCGACCCTCTGATTAACAGTCTATGGGAGGCACTTTTCGATGCTTTGTTTTTTATTTAATTACTTACATATCAACTATTTATAAAAATGTCATTTTGTGATATTTTGCTGTTTTTTGCCATTTTTTGCCCATTTGTGTGAGAAATGTGTGAGAGTAAAACAGGCGATTTTGTGGGAAATTTGCGTAATTTCGCATGTTCTAAAAAATTTGTGTGAGAGAAATAGGCATTTTACCTAATTTTAATGAAAATGGCAGTAAAAGTTAACTTATATTTAGATGAACGGAAGGTTGAAACCGGTAAAAAAGCACCTGTAAAAATCAGGTTATATATCTCCCGTACCGATATCAGGCACTATCCTACAGACATCCACCTGACGGCTCAACAATTCCAACAATCCTACTTAACCGAAAAACCTAAAAGGGCTTTTCAGGAGGTGAAAATATCGTTAGGTGCGATAGAGGCTCGGGCGAATAAGATCATCACCAAAATGGACGGCATATTTATCCTTGATAAATTTGAGCGGGAAATGTTTCGCTCTCAAGCCAGCACCACAGATGTTTGCGCGTATTATCAGGATTACATAGATGAATTGACGAGATATGGCCGTGCGGGCACGGCATCTAATTATCGGTTAAGTTTAAAGTCATTGCTTGAATTTGCCGGCAAAGATAAACACCCCGCATCAAGCCTTTCATTTTCCCGGGTTACAGTTGATTTTTTGAACAGGTATGAGAACTGGATGGTAGCCGCCGACAAATCCAAAACTACTGTAGGTATATACTTACGGCCATTACGGGCTATCTTCAATAAAGCTATGGAAGACGGTAGCATAGCTGCTGAACTCTATCCTTTCAAAAAATACAAAATACCTACAGGCCAAAACATAAAGAAGGCGTTAAGTAAAGACGAATTAAAAAAATTATATACGGCCCCAGTCGAACCAGGTAGCCCGAAAGAAAAAGCAAGGGACTTTTGGTTTTTCAGTTACCAGTGCAACGGAATGAATTTCCGGGATATCGCAGAATTGAGGTATAAAAATATCAACAAAAAATCAATCTCTTTTTTAAGGCATAAAACACTTCATACCACTAAAGACAAACCTAAGCCCATTATTATTCCTTTAACAGAAACGATTAAAGCAGTAATAGAACGCTACGGTACCCGTCCTTTTTTGCCTGACAACTATGTATTTCCGATATTAACTAAAAAGATGGATGAAGCTGAGAAGCTAAGGGTAAACCAAAACTTTATTCGGTTTGTCAACCAGCATATTCAAAAACTGGCGAAGGATCTGGAATTGGATGCGGATATATCTACCTATTATGCACGGCATTCTTTTACAACGGCTGCTATCCGTAATGGTGCTAAAATGGAGTTGATACAGGAAAGTTTAGGCCATCGCAGCTTGAATACTACCCAAAACTATTGGGCCGGTTTTGAGGATAATGTAAAGCAGGAAATCGCTGATAAATTGATGGATTTTGGATGAAAAAAAATCGCACTCGCGTGTTTGCGAACTTTAATTTTTCAAGTTTGTAATTCAACCCGCCTAAATCCGTTAGTCGGGAAATGAACACACTATGCCATATTTACCGCTTAAGCAACCAACAGCGCGAGCCGGGTAAATAGTCAAGGCCGAGCCACCGCTGAAAAGAAAAACACAATGGCCCGCTCCGCATGGCCTTTACTTTTTATCCCGGCGGTGGGCTATTTTTGCGGATGTGGTGAATATGGAAAGTTAATCAATAACAGCGCAAATATCACAAGTTAGTCGTTGCTGCCAGCCATTGAAGAACGCCGATTTTCTGATAGTTCTAAATATTGATTAAGTTGCGGCCATTAAGAAAAATTACGATGTTTTATTGTAGCTTTCGATAAACAATAAAAGAATTCGAGTTCTATCAATTAATTTTATAACTATTAATGTCAGCCAAGTTTTTTACAAATCGCGAAGAGAAAAGCTTATTTAAAAAGTTTAAAGGAGCCGTTGAACACATGGCTGATATTTATGCTTTCCATGCCGTGGTAGGCTATTTTCGCGCTTCAGGTTATTTTCCCATTCGCGAACATTTACATAAAGTACCTGAGGTAAAAATATTAGTCGGTATTAACGTAGACCAAATAAGTGCCGAATCTAAACGAAGGGGTTTGCTCTTTTTTGGCGACCCCGAACGTACACGAGAAGAGTTTGTTAAATTGATGCGTCAGGACATACGTGAGGCTGAATATAGTAAAGAAGTCGAAGACGGTATAATGCTTTTTATGGAAGATATTATTGATAAAAAGATACATATCAAAGTTCATAAGACAAAAAAGCTTCATGCCAAGATTTACATTTTTTTACCGAAGAACTTTAATGAGTATAGCGGTGGTGAGGTGATTACAGGCTCGTCAAATCTGACTGATGCCGGGTTAGGAATAAAAAATGAAGGCAACTATGAATTTAACGTTGCGCTAAGAGATTACGAAGAAGTTGCTTTCGCTGAATCAGAGTTCCAAAAACTTTGGGAAGAAGGTGAAGATGTTTTGCCTATTGATGTAAATCGGGTAAAAGATGGTAGCCACATTGGACAGTTATATAAACCATTCGAAATTTACATTAAACTATTAATTGAATATTTTGGAAAAAACATTGAGTACGACCCTGATTCGGTTGGAGATCTACCTAAAAACTTTAAAAAACTAACGTATCAGATTGACGCCGTCAATCAAGGTTATAGCATGTTACTGGAGCACAATGGTTTTATGTTGGCTGATGTCGTTGGTTTAGGTAAAACTATCATTGCAACATTAGTTGCTAAACGGTTCTTAATATCAAATGGTACATTAAATACAAAAATATTAATAGTTTATCCTCCGCATTTAGAGCAAAATTGGAAAAGTACTTTTAGCCAATTTGGCCTTGACAAACATGTTCGTTATATAAGCAATGGAAGCTTGCATAAAATAATTGAACACAAAAACGATGACTATTGGCCAAAAGAGGATTATGATTTAATATTGGTCGACGAGGCCCATAAATTCAGAAATCATAAGGCTCAAATGTTTCAGCAACTTCAACTAATATGTAAAACTCCGCGTGCAGTTGAGGGTAATGTATTAGGGTTACGGAAAAAGGTGATTTTAATTTCAGCAACCCCTTTGAATAACCGGCCGGAAGATATTTATTACCAGCTTCAATTGTTTACTGACGCCCGAAAATCAACACTTCCTGTAACTAATTTGCAAGGTTTCTTTGCTCCCTTAATAAAAAAATATAAAGAGGTATTAGCAGCAGCGAAAATTACCGGAAAACCTGACATTGGTGAACTAAGAAAAATATATGGCCTTATTCGCGAAAAGGTTTTGCAACCAATTACTGTACGACGCACTCGAACTGACGTTGAATCATACGGTGCTTATAAAAGGGATTTGGATGAACAAGGGATCAAATTTCCGGCAATTAATCCGCCAATATCGATAGAATATAAGCTTGGGCCCCAATTAGGAGAGCTATTTATTAGTACTATTGATTACTTGGTTAATAGGATTGCTTATTATAGATACAGAGCGATAGAACATCTTCTGCCCGAGATTCAAAAAAAGTATTACACTCAGGCAGAAACGGCATCAAAAACCCTTGCTTATATCATGATGACCCAATTAGTAAAACGATTGGAAAGTTCTTTTGATGCTTTTAAAATTTCTTTAGATCGCTTTCACCTTTCCACCGCGCGGATGATAGAAATGTTTGAGAAGGGGAAAATCTACGTTGCTCCTGATGCTCAGATAAACGATTTAATGAATAAAGGTTGGGACGAAGAACAAATTGATGATAAGGTCTTAGAACTTTCGATAGATAATCCCAAAAATCAAATATTTGTTCCCGAAGACTTTGACGATAAATTTTTAGCATTATTAAAGGAGGATCTTGTAGCGATTGATACTATCTGTAAACAATGGAAAAAAACACATGCCGATCCTAAAATAGACGTATTTAAAAAATTATTAAATCAGGAATTATTAAGGAAGGACTACAATCCATCAGGTAAGTTGGTAATTTTCACTGAATCAAAAGATACTGCAAGATATCTTTTTAAAGAATTTAGCCAATGGGGTTACGAAGAGCAGACTATAATGATTTCAGCTGATAATCGTAAGTCTATGCAACATCGGATTCTAAGTAATTTTGATGCTAATTTACCGGGTAAACAAGCCGATGAGATTAAATATTTAATTACAACTGAGGTGTTGGCAGAGGGTATTAATTTACATCGGGCTAATGTGTTGGTTAATTACGACACACCTTGGAACGCAACCCGATTGATGCAGCGGATTGGTCGGGTTAACCGTATTGGCAGTACAGCCGATGTAATATACAATTACTCATTTTACCCAAGCCGTGAGAGTGATGCATTAATTAGTCTTTATAACAACGCTTACATTAAACTGCAAGGCTTCCATTCTGCCTATGGTGAAGATGCCCAAGTATATACTCGTGAGGAGGTGTTGGAGCAAGTTACTTTGCACATAAAAGGGCTGCCTGAAGAAGAAGACAAAAGATTAAAATATCTTGAATTTATTAGAGACTTTAGAAATAAGAACGAAAAGGAGTTTAAGCGCATAGCTCGTTTGCCGTTGAGAGCCAGAACCGCCCGTGACACAGACCAAGCGAACAAACGACAAGTTAAGGGGCAAACTTTAGTGTTTTTAAAATCGGACTATAAAATGGACTTTTTTAAAATTGGTGAAAAAAAAATAGAACCTTTAAGTTTTGTCGAGGCAGCAGAGATTTTTGAAGCCAAACCTAATGAGTTAGCTGCCGATGAATTACCGTCCTATCATCACGGACAAGTGCAAATGGCTATGAGGAAATTTGAAGAAGATTTGCTTTCACAGTCGGCAGATGCCCTATCAGGCCCGCAAGCTGATGCCAAAACCAATCAGGCAAAGAAATTTATAAGGGAAGAAAAAGCAGCCAGCACCGACGATAAATTTAGAAAAGCTTGCGAATTACTTTATAGCCTGCTTGAAACAGGTACATATACAAATTTAGCTACCGAAATTAATCAGGTACGTTTAAAATGCGATAAAAATCAATTATCTCCGGCCAAAGCCCATAATCTGATGATGACCTATGCGGTCAAATATGGACATAAGGCCCATGAAGATAGTGATAATGAACAACCTGAACTGCCATTAACTATTACCGATAAGCCCGCTATAATAATTTCCGAAACCTTTACTTTATAAATCACATGTTAAATTCAGAACAGCTTAAACCAATTTTAGAAGCTAAGTACAACCGAAACGATTGGTACAAAATACTAAGGCAAAATTTTAATGTAAATACGCTAAGAGAAAACCCGGTTATAAAAGTCTCTGTGGCGCAAAATGATTTTGGTGCTGTAGCTTATGAATTAGGAACTTTTGATACCTCTAATGGCCACGTAGTTGGTATTTATGAGATTGATGTGCCCGCTGTAAAACAAATTTATCGTAACAAGGTAGGTTTGCGTAGTTTACTTAATAACGTTTACAAAACGGATGTTGATGCCGCACTGATTGTATTTACCCAGGGTGATAAATGGAGATTTAGCTACGTAAGCGAGGTAACAGCCCGTAATTCTGTAACCGGCGAGCGTGAAAAATTAAAAACTGATCCGAAGCGCTATACTTATCTATTTGGGAAAGACGAGAAAGCCAAAACCGCTGCTGATCGTTTTGCTGATATACAGAAAGAAGATGTGGCTACAGGCAGGGGCATAACGTTGAAAAGTCTTCAAGACACGTTCAATGTGGAAAAAATGTCGAAGGAGTTTTTTGACAAATATCGCAAGCATTATGGCGCATTCTTAAGCTATTTAATTGGTGAAAATGAAGAAGGTAAAGCATCAGGCGTTGCTGCAGAACAGTTCAAAACAATTTTCAATGCAGATGATAAAAAGGCGCGAGATTTTGTAAAAAAGATGCTCGGCAGGATCGTCTTTTTATACTTTTTAGAAAAGAAAGGCTGGCTTGGTGTGCCCGAACATGAAAACTGGGGCAAGGGGGATCCTGACTTTTTAAGAAATCTTTTTGATAATAGTAAAGATCAGGAAGCCTTTTATCCATTTGTATTAGAACCATTGTTTCATAATACGCTAAATCAAATGCGTGATGGGGACTTTTTTGCAATTGACAATAACTTATTTAATGGGATTGAATACAATAAATATAAAATTCCCTTTCTGAATGGCGGCTTATTTGAACCCGAAGCATACAATACAGATTTCTTGATTTTTCCGGCAGAGTTATTTAAGAATCTTTTTGGCTTTTTTGATCGCTATAATTTCACTGTTCACGAAGATAGCCCTCAGGAACACACCGTAGCGGTTGATCCTGAAATGCTGGGCCATATTTTTGAAAACCTACTGGAAGACAATAAAGACAAAGGTGCGTTTTATACCCCTAAAGAGATCGTGCACTATATGTGTCAGGAAAGCCTAATTGAATATTTGTGCACTAAATGCGAAGCGGAATCAGACGAGAATCTACGTTCTGGGATTGAAGGATTTATTAAATACCAAGAACTTGGCGGAATTGCCGAATATGATGAAACTATATTGCAGGCCCTGCGTGATGTAAAGATCTGCGATCCGGCAATCGGTTCGGGGGCTTTCCCCATGGGTGTACTATTAGAGATTTTTCATTCGGTTGAAACTCTTTATTACGAATTTGATGCTACTAAAAGAATTTGGGATTTGGAAGATGGCTGGAACCCCGCTAAAGTGAAATTGAGTATTATTGAAAACAGCATCTATGGCGTTGATATCGAACCAGGTGCTGTTGATATTGCCCGTTTACGTTTCTGGTTGAGTTTGGTTGTAGATGAGGTTAAACCACAACCATTGCCTAATTTGGATTATAAAATTGTTGTTGGTAATAGCTTGTTAAGCAAGTTCGAAGAAGAGGTTATTGATATTGATTGGGAGGTAAACGCAGGGACAGAAGCTACCAAGAAATTGCAGTTACAGATTCAAGAAAATCTTAAAAAATTGTTTGCAAAGCAAAAACGATTTTTTAATTATAAGGGCGATAAGAAAACATTGCAAGCGGATATCCGCAGCTTGAAAATAGACGTATTGATAAGTCAGCTTGAATTAGATAAATATAAGTATGATCAAACTACTGCTAAAACTGGAAGTTTATTTGGAGAAACAAAAAAAGAAACTGTTAAAACAACAGAAATAACGCTTCAACTTGCGGGATATAATACTGCGATAAAAAAATTAGAGACGTTAAGGGCCCATCCCGAAAAGCCGCTTATGTTTTTTGATTGGAAGTTGGATTTCTCAGAAGTATTGAATCCTATGTTAAAAGAAAACGAGCGTTTTAATTCGTCAATTGGCTTCGACATAGTGATTGGAAATCCACCATATGTGGATTCAGAAAACATGGTCAATAA
>NZ_JBFUKX010000083.1:0-14745 GCF_056400605.1 Mucilaginibacter sp. P5_A4
AATTCAGTGACCAATACGTTGGAGGATAACAAAGGGGTAATGTGGTTAAGCACTTCGAATGGGTTAGCCCGCGTTAGGTTGACACCAACAGCTGATTCTTTCAATTTTCACTTCGACAGCTTTGACGATACAGATGGTTTGCAGGGCCGGGAGTTCAACATAAATGCAGCTTTAAAAACACGCGCCGGTGAATTGATATTTGCGGGCCCGGATGGTTTTAATCTATTCGACCCCGCAAGCATTGAACCCGATACCGCCAGGCCTCGATTAATTTTTACAGACTTTCAGTTGTTCAATAAGAGCATATCAGCAAATGAGGCGGTTAACGGCCATATTATCCTTCCAAAAAGTATATCAGTAGTACATTCAATAGTCCTTAATCACGACGAAAATATCTTTTCGATAGAATTTGCCGCCCTCGATTATATCAATCCGGGTAAAGTAAAATATCAGTATATGCTGGAGGGCTTTAATAAGGCATGGGTAAATGTAGATAATAAAACGCGAAAAGCCGGTTATACCAATCTGGATGGGGGAGATTATACTTTTAAGGTACGTGTGTCCAATGCTGAAGGTGTTTGGAGTCCGCATAGTATTTCTTTAAAAATTAAGGTATTGCCCCCGTTCTGGAAATCGCCAATGGCCTATGTTATTTATGTATTTTCCATACTTGGTATCTTGTATTACATCCGCAAACAGGGCATTAAAAAAATAGAAACCCGGTTTGAGATCGAGCGCGTGCGAAAGGAAGCACAGGATAAGCACGAGCTGGATATAATGAAAATAGATTTTTTCACCAACATTAGTCACGAATTCAGAACGCCAATCGCTCTGATTATGGCGCCAGTCGAAAAGTTATTAAAACAGGCTGACGATAATTATAGCCGGCGAAAACTTCAATTGATCCACGAAAATTCTAAGCGGCTGCTTAATATGATTAACCAGCTATTGGATTTTAGTAAAATGGCAGTAAAAAAGCTTCAGCTTGATTTGCGTGAAGCTGATATCATTAAAACTGTTAAGGAAGCAAGCGATTTATTTACCGATCTGGCGGATAAAAAACATATCAGTTTTTCATTTAAGTGTGATACTGATTCGGGATTTGCTTTTTTTGATCAGGATAAAATTGAAAGAATACTTTTTAATCTGCTTTCAAATGCATTTAAGTTTACCCCAGACTTTGGTAATGTAGCAGTTGAAGCAAAGTTGTTGGAATCCAATAGCGTGGAAATGACCTTGTTTGAAATTAAGGTAATAGATTCGGGTGTCGGTATTCCCGCAGATAAAAAGGATAAAATTTTTGAACGTTTTTTTCAGAATGACATGCCCGCTTCGTTAATTAACCAGGGAAGTGGTATTGGCTTGTCAATTACTAAAGAGTTTGTTGATTTGATGGGTGGCGTTATTTCTGTTGAAAGTGAACAGGGGAAAGGGAGCTGTTTTATTGTGCGGCTGCCATTAAAGATATCCCAGAAAAATAATATTACCGGTATTGAAAATGTCCCCGAAACATTGGAAGCCCCTAAACCCGACAGGTCAAGTCAGGAAAAACGCAATAAAAATATTACCATTTTAATTGTGGAGGATAACCCCGATTTCAGGGCCTATCTAAAAGATGATCTCAGGCAGTTATATACTATTGCCGAAGCCATAAATGGTAAAGACGGCTGGCAAAAGGCATTGGCTTTACATCCCGACCTGATCATAAGCGATATTAACATGGCCGAAATTGATGGCATTAATTTTTGTAAAAAAATCCGCAGCGATAAACGCACCGAACATATACCATTTATATTAATTACCGCTTTTACCGGCGACGAAAAGCAACTGGCCGGTTTAGAGACGGGGGCGAACGACTACCTTTCAAAACCTTTTAATTTTGACATATTACGCTTTAAGGTTCATAATTTGCTTAAGAATCAACAGGTAGTAAAAGAAACCTATCAAAGGCAAATTGAAGCCAAACCGGGCGATTTGGAAATCGAAACTCCCGATACAAAATTCATGAAAAAGTTATTGACGGTCATTGAAGAGAATATTCCAAATACCGGCTTTTCAGTTGAAATGCTAAGCAGTAAGATGAATATGAGCCGCGCAACATTATATACTAAAGTATTTAATCTTTCTGGCAAAACTCCGGTTGAGTTTATCAGGTCGGTAAGGTTAAAAAGAGCAGTACAACTCCTACTCACAAAACAATTCACTATAGCCGAAACTGCCTATGAGGTAGGTTTCAATGATGCAAAATATTTTTCTAAAGTATTTAAAGAAGAATTTTCGATGACACCTTCCGAGTACCTGGAAAGTACAGATTGATCTTCTTCCCTCAATCCCGCCGATTCAAATAATTTGTGGTTGTGAAAAAAATGCCTTTTGCAAAGGATCAGCATGATCATTTTTTTCTCCAGGCAATTATGTTAACATGCTGTATATAAGCATGTTGGATTTTAACGAGATTGACATTTTTCATACCAATCATCCACATTAGCACACTCGGCGATCTGAGCATACAGGGTATATTGCCCCAATATAATACCACCCAAGTTATTATATGTAAGCCCTAATTTATAAACCAATTATTTAGATTATGCCTAAAAGCCGCCATTTACACGTTTATCGTTTTTTTATGTTTTCACTCTGCAGGAACCTTTTTATTGGAGAGTTACCCGCTTTTAAGTTCCCCTCGATATATAGCCTTTTTGATATCGACTGATAACTGAGCCCCCTAACTTTTTGGCGGCACATCTGATTGATACATTAAATAATGTTGAACAATAAATTTCAAATCCAATAAAGATCATGCTATTAGATTATGAAGAAAAACCAAGATTAAAAACCAATTAATTACTAACCAAACACCAATGAACCAATTATCAAACCTTAAAATCCTTTTAAAAGATGGATAAAAATTTACAAAGAAAAATGAAACACCAGATTTCATTATTTATCACGGGCATGTTTCTTTATTTTTCAGCCCATGCACAAACGGTAAATATTACCGGCAAAATAACAAGTGCCGACGATGGCCAGCCAATGCCAGGCGTAAACATCAAAATTAAAGGGACGGGCCTGGGCACGGTGTCCAGCATTGATGGTAGCTACAATATAGCGGCTGAGCCGGGAAAAGTACTCGTTTTTAACTTTTTAGGTTATGCAAAGCAGGAAGTAGCTGTGAAACAAGCCGGTGCAATTAACGTCAGGCTCAGTTCAACATCCAGCAATTTGAACGAGGTTGTTGTTATTGGTTATGCTAAAGCGCGAAGACCGGATATAACTGGCGCTATCAGTTCCATAAGGGGCGACGATTTGCGCCAAACTCAACCCTCTACTTTTGACCAGGCCCTGCAAGGTAAAGTTGCCGGGGTTGTGGTTCAACAAGTGTCGGGCCAGCCAGGTGGCGGCGTGTCTATTCAAATAAGGGGGGTATCTTCCATAAGTGGTTCTAACTCGCCTATGTACGTGATCGATGGTATTATTATTCCCCCGGTTGGCGACCCCGGGAAAGGTGGAAATCCGTTAAACACTATCAATCCTGCTGAAATTGAATCAATAGACGTATTGAAGGATGCTTCCGCGACTGCCATATACGGTTCGCAGGCAACCAATGGCGTAGTTGTTATCACTACAAAAAGGGGTAAAGTCGGACCGCCAACGGTAAGTTATGATTTTTATACAGGTGATCAGGAGTTGCCCAAGAAACTGCCTGTAGTTAACTTGCAACAGCTCGCTACTATTTTGAATGATCGGGCACAAGTTTGGGGCTTCGATGCCAGACCCGAATTCGAAAATCCTCAATATTTAGGTACAGGTACCGACTGGCAAAAAGAACTGTTCCGCAGGGCGCCAATGAACAACCATAACCTAACAATAAGCGGTGGCGATTCCAGAACCCAATATTTACTATCAACCTCGTATTTTGACCAGGAAGGGATAGCCCTTGGATCTGATTTTAAAAGATACTCCGTAAGGCTGAATTTAGATAACAAAACCACTAATTGGCTAAAAGTAGGAACCAGCCTTCAATTGGCCCATGTTTATGAAAATCAAAATACTACTGCCTCGGGCGTAATTAATTCGGCGTTAAACATGACACCAGATGTTCCGGTTCAAAACTCTGATGGCTCCTACGGCGGTGTTACCAACCCGAACGGTTATACTGCACCTGTTCCTAACCCGGTGGCAATGGCCAAGATTGTCACAAACGTAAGGAGAAGGAACCAGATATTTGGCAATGCGTATGCCGAAATACAATTTACTAAAGATTTGTCGTTGCGCAATGAAGTATCCGGTAATTTCGATTTTAGTTCTGAAGATAATTTTAACCCAACTTATAAATTTGGTTTATTTACTAATGGTATTAACAGAGCTAATTCGAACCTAAGCCAAAATTTTTATACGGTAATACGCAGCTTTTTTACTTATAACCATAATTTTAGTAAATATAGTGTAAATGTTTTGGCAGGGCATGAAGCGCAGATGAGCTCTTTCGAAAATGTTGGCGGCTCACGGACAAATTTCCCTTCAAACAATGTGACGGCCCTTAATTCCGGCGATGCGACTACAGCCAGAAATAGTGGCGATAACTCAGGGCCTAACGGTAATGGCGGCTCGGCACAGGAATCCTATTTCGGACGTGTTAATTTTTCCTGGAACGATAAATACCTGATCACCGGTAATATTAGGGACGATGGTTCTTCGAATTTTATGGTCAACCGAAATTGGGCTGTTACCTATTCGGGCGCAGTGGCCTGGAAAATTAACAATGAGGCATTTTTAAAAGGCGTAAAATCTATAAATGAATTAAAGCTCCGGCTTGGTTATGGGCTTACCAACAATCAGGGCATACCCGGCAATACTTTTGTTACCCAACTTTCATCAGTGGCCAATGGCTTATCGGGTACGGCACAGTTTCAAAACAATTTGGCAAACCCTTTTGTAACCTGGGAAAAAACAAAATATTATAACCTGGGCCTTGATGGTACGTTCTTTAACGGGCGGATTAGTTTTTCATTAGACGTTTACGACCGCGAAACAAACGGACTTTTATTAAAGGTACCGTTGCCATTGTACAGCGGTACTACATCAGGGTGGTCGCCTGGATCCATGCAGGCACCTTTTGTCAATATCGGTGCTGTAAGCAACAAAGGGTTCGACTTCCGGGTCAGTTCTACCAATATTAACAGCAAAAATTTTTCCTGGAAAACTGATCTTACATTATCACGCAATGTCAATAAAGTACTTAATTTAGGTTCAGGCGGATCTGATGCTAACTTGAGCCAAACCTCTTATGTGATTAACGATGTGGTGGAAAAAACGATGGTGGGGCAGCCCATCGGCGAATTTTATGGCTATGTATTTGATGGCGTATTTGCAACCTCTAATGATTTTCTAACACATGCCTTGCCAGCTAACCAAGCTGGGGTACCTTATCCGGTTTCTGCGGTAGGGGGCGGTATTTGGTACGGCGACCGCAAGTTTAAAGATTTGAATGGCGACGGCATTATTGACTCAAGGGACGAAACTTTTTTGGGTTCCCCGCTCCCAAAATTCCAGTATGGCATCAATAATACATTTAGATACAAAAATTTCGACCTGAATTTTTTCTTCAGCGGCAGCTATGGCAACAAAGTATTCAATCAACTGGCTGTAGCACAAAGCAATCCGCAAAATAATAGCACCTATTTTACATCAGTATTAAATTATGCCCATTTGGCTTTAATTGACCCAGCCGGCTCGGCATCCGATGTTAACAATGTATATGTTACTAATCCGAATACAACCACTGTGGGGTTGAGAAACGACAATACCAACGGTAATAACCGTTCTAATAGTCTGTTTATCGAAGATGGGTCATTCCTGAAGTGCAAAAACATCACCTTGGGTTACCGATTGCCAGAAAGTATTTTGTCGAAAATATACGTGCACTCAATCCGGGTTTATGGTACAGTGGCCAACGCCTTTACAATTACAAAATATACCGGCATGGATCCTGAAATTGGTTCATGGAACCCACTCCAGGCAGGCTGGGATGGTGGTTATTATCCTCAGCCAAGAGTATTTACTATTGGTGCCAGTATAACATTTAACAAATAAGGAATCACCAATTAAAAAGGATATTTATGAAACCAATTAGTAAAATGATAATTTTTTTGGTATTTGCAGCAGCAATTGCCGGATGTAAAAAGAGTTTTTTGGAACGCCCTTCCAACTCGCAGATAAGTTCTAATAATTTTTACAAAACTACTTCCGATTTAAGGCTGGCCACAGCAAACCTATATGGCGGTTCCGAGTGGTGGCAATTTCATTCTGCTTCTTTGTTGCCAATTAGTGACGCATTGAGCGGAAATGGCTATAAAGGGTATTATCAGGATTTACATGAACTTTTTACGCGCACCATTACAGCGCAAAATGGCATTGTATCGCAAGCCTGGATAGGCTTATACAACGTTATTGCACAATGTAATACGGTTATTGATGCGATTCAAAGCCAGGCATCATCTTCAATTTCCGTTTCTGATAGAAATGCCGCCATTGGCGAAGCTAAATTTATCCGTGCCGTAGCCTATTATCATTTGGCAGTTTACTGGGGCGCCGTACCTATTATTGAGGATAACAGTAAACTAATACAAAACTCCTTGCTTAACCGCAATACTGTTTCGGATGTTTATAAATTTATTGCCAATGACCTGACTTACGCGGCGCAAAGCCTTCCGGCAAAAGATGTAGCTGGCAGGGTAACCACATGGTCGGCGCAAGGGATGCTGGGCAAAGTATATTTAACCTGGGCGGGCTTGGGCAAAAGCGGCTCACGAGACCTGGCATTGCTGGACAGCGCCAAAAAATATGCAGGCAATGTGTGTAATAACAGCGGCTTGTCATTGCTTCCCAGCTATTATGATCTTTTCACGGTGCAACACAACGATGTCCCCGAAGATTTATTCTCCCTTCAATGGGCGGGAGGCGTGGGTTATGGCAGTGGCAATACTTGGGCCGGACTTCTTGCGCCAAGCACCGCTGTAACCGCGCAGAAGGAAGGTGCCTGGGGTACCATACAGATCACCTACGACTTTTATCTGGCATATACAGCGCAAGATAGCCTAAGGCGCAGAGCCACTATTATGCTCACCGGAGATCATTATCCTGAATTGAATGCTGCAGGTGGTGGTTATACGGCAACACAGGTGAGTTTGAAAAAACACATTATCGGTAACGAGAAAGATAACAACTTGCCAACAATGGATATTTGGTCATCTCCCGAACATAATGCAATGCTTAGGTTGGCCGATGTGTACCTGATATATGCTGAAGCCATTTTGGGCAACAATGCAACCACTTCCGATGTTACAGCCCTGAGATATTTTAACGCGGTGCGGTCAAGGGCTGGGGTGAATCAGGCTTCGGTGTTGACCCCTGCAACCATCCTAAATGAAAGAAGAATTGAATTGGCTTTTGAGGGGCAATATTGGATAGACCTGGTACGGCTTTCTTATTACGATCCCGCAACGGCTATCAATATCCTCAATAACCAGCAACGCGTTACATTCAGTTATAAAAGTGGGGTTGCAACACCAACAACAGCGGGTAATGATGGCGGGCCGCAAACTGTTAATCCGGCAACAATAGACTCATTTACATTGCCAATACCGGCATCAGAGGTGACCAGCGACCCCAAATTGCTGAACCCGCCGGTACCTTATTATTAATTTTTTAACAGCTAAATTATATTAAAATGAAAAGAAATTTAGACATCCGCTTGTATTTTTTGCCGCTATTTTTGATGATGGTGGCTTTACTGCCGGCTTGTAAGAAAAATACCGAGAGTTCTTCTATCCCCCCTGTTATTACAAGCGTAAGATTGTATCATGCGGCAGGTAAGGATACGCTTTTGAGTACTGGTGATCCACAAACTGATCCTACCTGGTCAGGTGGATCATACAAATATGTGGTTATAATTGGGCAGAATCTGAAAAATGCAACAGAAATTGAGTTCGACGGCGTTTCTGCATCCTTTAACCCTGCGTTATTAGCATCGGGAAGCGCGGTGGTACGAATACCAAACATCATATATTCAAAAATTGACACTGCTAAGCTCTATACCTTAACCTATAAAACACCGGCAGGTTCAACAACCTTTTCTTTTAAATTAGGGCCTGCGGCACCTGCTATTTACGCTATATCCAATGTATTTGCTAACCCCGGCGACTCGGTTTATCTTTTTGGTGCCAATTTAGTGCTGGTTCAAAAGTTTGTATATGGAGGAACCCCAATCACAAAGTTTAATTCGAGCCTTTATGGCGACTCCCTCGGCTTTTTGATGCCGGCAACGACATCCAACAAGCTAGTAACGGTAACTACTAAGTCTGGTACCGTTATGGATACAATAAGAGCCACACCAGTTACTTCCTGGATTTCCAACGAAAATCCCAGCCCTGGCGATTCGGTTTATATTTATGGCACTTATTTTAAGGAAATTCAATCGCTAACCTTTGCGGGTACCGCAGTTACTACTTTTACAACATCAAAAGATACAAAGTCTGTTGGTTTTGTTGCGCCTGCGCTATCGCAAAGCGGACCGGTATCCATTACCACAACGTACGGCACGGGTACTACTCCTTACAATGTTTATACTCCAACATATCTAAAAAACGGTGTTATAGAAAATATGGATGGTTCTGGTGTTCTTTATGCGGATTATGGTGGTAATGCTTCTGGCTGGGGCGACGGTGTTGGTGGTATTGATGCTCACAGCAATAACCGATACGGCTGGTTTACAGAAACAACTGCCTTTAATGGCGTAATGGGCACAAACCATACTATGTTTATTTTTGTGAATACCGGTGTTTTGAGTGGCGGTTCTTCTAATGGTGGTATTATTTTAGCAAGTAATCAATGGGTACCAGCAGCCAACCTTACTGACGCCCCGGACAACTGGGCCTTGAAAATGGAAATAAGTGTACCGACAGACTGGAATGGTGGTGCACTGGATATTAAAACAGATGTAGGCGGCTATATATACAGATGGGAACCATGGAAAACCGGAAAAGCATACAAAACAAAGGGGTGGGTTACTATAACTATTCCGTTGTCGTCGTTTCGTGCAAGTAATGCATTGGGCGAGGGTATGGGAGCTCCCTTAACTAATATCACCGATTTGGTGGGCCCGAAAGGACAAACCGGCGCTTACCTATATAGGCATAATTATGACGCAGCAACTACAACAACTGGCTTTTATGTTGCATTCGATAATATTCGTGTTGTAAAAATTAAATAAGCTAAAGCCTCCACGGCAGCATATCGCTGTGGGGGCTTTTTGCCTCGAAAAATATTTGTAAAAAAGGATAGGAAAGCGAAACGAGGGAAATAGGGAAGAGAGCTTAGGAGATGTTTATGCAATTTTTAATTAAATGATAGAACAAAATGAAAAAAATGTATTTTTTTAAATCCGCAGTATTTCTTGCTGCGATTATCGCACTTTTCGCCTGCACAAAGGCGAAAACTCCGGCACCAGCCCTCACGGTTAGCCAGTCGGCGATTTCTTTTGCGCCCGAAGGAGGAAGCCAGGACATAACCGTTACCAGCAATGCCGACTGGAGCGTAAGCAACCCTGCTTTTTCATGGCTGCAATTAAGCGCAACTGCCGGCAAAAGCGGCGCTACCGTTATTCATGTGACGGTGACGTCGCCAAATGGAACCGGGGCAAGCCAGTCGGCCATTTTAAACATAAGTTCATCAAACGGGCAGGCCAGAAGGGTGACGGTTACCCAAGCCCGCACCATATACCCAAGTTATAACACCTCGCCAATAGCGCCAGACATGACCGGAATGACCAGTACTGCCGTGCAACTGGCTGCAAAATTTCAAATGGGAATAAATTTTGGCAATACCATGGAATCCCCAAACGAAGGTGATTGGCAGAGTAGTAAATTGACCCTATCGTATGTGAAATATGTAAAACAATTAGGTTTCAATTTTGTACGGCTTCCCTGTAACTGGGTTTGGACTCATTTAAGCGATCGAAAAAAGGCAACAATTGACCCTGCGTGGCTTGCGCGGGTGAAAGAAGTGGTTGGATGGTGTGTGGCTAATGATATGTATGTGATACTGAATTCTCACGATAGTGCCAATGCCAATGCAATTAAGCAAGATTCTGTTAATGCGATGCAAAAGGCGATTTGGGAGCAGATTGCTACAACCATGCGCGATTTTGATGAGCACCTTATTTTTGCCGGCTTGAATGAACCTCCCGCTGATAATGCCGCGCAGATGGCCATACTTAATGGTTACCACGAAACATTCATCAAAGCAGTTCGCTCTACCGGGGGCAGGAACAGTTACCGGGTGCTGGCGGTGCAGGGGCCTCACACTGATCCTACTTTAACTACTAATTTGATGACTACGCTTCCTCACGACCCGGTACCTAACAAGTTGATGCTCGAGGTGCACGACTACACGCCCTATGCATTTACCATTCTGGCGGATGGAGATGCAAGCTGGGGCAAGATGCTTTACTACTGGGGCGCTGGGAATCATTCTACTATTGAGCCAGACCGTAATGCCACCTATGGAGAAGAGGATGCGATCACTACTGAATTCCAGGCGGTGAAACAGAATTTTATTGACAAAGGTATCCCTGTGATACTGGGTGAATATGCAGTCTGGAGGAGGACTGCCGCCGTCACCAACCCCAATTATCTTCCTAAGGATATGGCTATGCACAACAAGTCTGTGGATTACTGGACAACTTTTGCGACCAAAACGGCTAAAGCGGATGGTCTTATGCCATTCTGGTGGGAGGTAGGTTTTCTCCTAGACAGAAGTAATAATGTGATAAAGGATCAGCCTATGTTTGATGCCCTTAAGGAAGGATATAAGTAAAAGTAATATTGAACTAAGGCTTTCCCGGGATATAATAGTACTCTATGAGCCGAATGGAGAAGTATGAAAATAATGCATCAATAAGCAATAAAAAGAACATGAATAGACAGGTAATAACAAGCCTACGTAAGGTAAGCCTAGCCTTAAAAGCACAAAGACCTGGCAGAAGCCTTAATGCTACGCAGCAGGAGGTTTTCAGGTTTTTTCAAACAAATAATGAACAATTTTTAAACTATAAATTAATATTTAAAACACAAGTAAAATGAAAAAAATCGCACTATTATTTTTGGCTCTTACAACAGGGATGTTAGCCAAAGCACAGCAAACTGTGTATGCCGAAAATTTTGAATCAAATGTAGCCGCCGTTAGTGATCGCTATACGTATACATTTGCACCATCTACAAAGGCAGGAACATGGAATGGTGGAGTAAATTTAAAAACCGCTGGCGATGCTAATATAAATTTGCGTCAAGGGTGGGGTGACGGATTTGTATTGAAAATAGAATTCAAGGGTGCTCCTGTTACCATACCTAATATCAATGTGGCTGGTTTTACAAATTTAAACCTGTCTTATGAATTTGCTGTTGAAGAAGGTGCAGATGCTGTAAAACCAAAAATTGAAGCAAGTATTGATGGCGGTGCTTCTTGGGTAACTCTACCTACAGTTGCCAGTGGTGCAGGGTGGAATAAAGAAGCAAAATCGGTTGCTTTGCCTTCAGGAAATTATAAGACAATAAGCCTCAGATTGAATTCTAATACTGAAACTTCTAATGCTATAATGTTTGATAATATTATAATTACTGGAACGAAGTAAGCCTGGCGACTGAATCGAACCAATCATGTGACAATTCAATTAAGGTTTAGATTGAAGGAGTAAAATCAAATTACTTCTTCAATCATTTAAGTTGGTTAAAAATAAATCATTGTATTTTTTATATGCAGGCCAGACGCATTACTATTGAGCCAGACTGCAACGCCGCTTTTGGAGAAGATGATGTGATCGATTCTGAATTCCAAAAAGATAAAACGGAAGTTTGTTGATAAGGGTATTCCTGTGGTACTGGGTGAATATGGAACCTGGAGACGGACTCCCGAAACCAACAGGGGTAATCCTAAGGATATGCCGATGCACAACAGGTCTGTGGAGTACTGGCTAACTTATTTGACCAAAACTAGGAGAGCGAATGATCTTTTACCATTCTGGTGGGAGGTAAGTAATGGTTTTGACAGAAAAAATAATGTGGTTAATGACCAGCGGATGGTAAATGCCATTACTGCAGGATATAAGTAAAATTTAATGTTAGCCAGAGGCAAATAAACGCTGATTCAACAATCCTAAAATTATCCTGGATAATTAATAAAAAATGTTACCAGATGTTTTTAGTGCGGAGATTATTTATAAAAAGTTTAGTTATAGACAAAAATGAGAAAAATGTATTTTTTTAAATCTATAATATTTCTTAGTGCGATTATTATGCTTTTCGCCTGCACAAAGGCGAAAACTACCGCGCCGGAACTCACGGTTAGCATGTCGGCGATTACTTTTGCGCCCGAAGGAGGAAGCCAGGACATTACCATTACCAGCAATGCTGATTGGAGCGTAAGCAACCCTGCTTTGTCATGGCTGCAATTAAACACTACATCCGGCAAGAGCGGGAGTACCGTTATTCATGTGACAGTGGCGTCGCCAAATGGCACCGGTGCAAGCCAATCTGCAATTTTATATATAAGTTCGTCAAACGGGCAGGCCAGAAGGGTGACGGTAACCCAGGCTCCCACCATATACCCAGGTTATAACACCTCGCCTATAGCGCCAGACATGACTGGAGTGACCAGTACTGCCATGCAACTGGCTGCAAAAATGGGAACGGGAATGGGAACAAATATTGGCAATACCATGGAGCCCCCAAACGAAGCTGATTGGCAGAATGGTAATAAAATTACCGAATCATATATAAAATATTTGAAAGCAACAGGTTTCAGTGCGATACGACTTCCTTGTTCATGGAATTGGAATCATCTAAGCGACCGGAAAAAGGCAGCAATTGACCCTGCATGGCTTGCCCGGGTGAAAGAAGTAGTTGGATATTGTGTGGCTAATGATATGTATGTGATAGTGAATATTCACTGGGACAACGGCTGGCTGGAAAATAATATTACCGATGCTAAGAAAGATTCTGTTAATGCGAAACAAAAAGCGCTTTGGGAACAGATAGCTACAACCTTGCGTGATTTTGATGAGCACGTTTTGTTTGCCAGCGCAAATGAACCTTCGGCTGACAACGCCGCGCAGATGGCCATATTGAATAGTTATCACGAAACATTCATTAAGGCAGTTCGCTCTACCGGTGGCAGAAACGCCTACCGGGTGCTGGTTGTGCAGGGGCCTCACACTAATATTTCTATAACTGCTACTTTGATGACTACTATGCCTCACGACCCGGTACCTAACAAGTTGATGCTCGAGGTGCACGACTATACCCCTGTTACATTTACGATACTAACAGATGGAGATGTAAGCTGGGGCAAAATGGTTTACTACTGGGGGACTGGGAATGTTTCTACTATTGAGCCAGACCGCAACAACACCCCTGGAAATGGAGACGAGGCTGCGATCACTGCTGAATACCAAAAGATGAAAGTGAATTTTGTTGATAAAGGTATCCCTGTGGTGCTTGGTGAATATGCAGCCCCGAGGAGGACTGACCCTAACAGGCCTATGCCTAAGGATACGTTGATGAACAACAGGTCTGTGGACTACTGGGCAACTTTTACGACCAAAACGGCTAAAGCGAATGGTATGCTGCCATTCTGGTGGGAGGTAGGAAATATGTTAGACAGGGCTAATCATGTGATAATAGACCAGCGCATGTATAATGCCATTAAATTAGGATATAAGTAAAATTAATGTTGGGTTAAAGCTTTTACCGGAAGAGCGGTACCGTGAACAGATTAGACAGTACCGTTTTCTGCTTGACGTATATGATTGGTATTGAGTGTGAAAAGATAAATTAAACTAACAAAAATGAACAATATAATAATATGAAAAAGGGCCTTGCTATATTTTTAGGTTTACTATTTTTGGTCACATTGCCTGCTTTTTCCTGTAAGAAGAAAGAGATTGAGACTCAACTCACTGTTTCTTCCTTGCAAGTTGTTTTTGAACCGGAAGGAAGTAGTGCCGATGTTGCTATCACCGGCAATGTTAATTGGACAGCGACAGCCAACACCTCAGCTCCATGGTTAACCATAAGTCAGTCATCGGGAGCTCCGGGAAATGTTACGCTTAAATTAACCGCGAACGCTAACAACACAGGGGCTACCCGCGGGGCGATAGTGACTATCAAAGCTTCAAATGGTGCTGACAAGCAAATTCAGGTTACACAGCCTGTGATAGAGGTTAGCGAAGGCCTGGAAGCAAAATGGGCAAGAGTTTCGCCGAAACTTCTCACCAATAATTCGAATCCTTTATTAGATTTTGTATTTACGGCCGACCCAACAGCTGTAGAATACAACGGAAGAATTTATGTGTATGCCACGAATGATCATGAACAGTATGAGCATGTAGGAAAGGATGGGAAAAACTCATACGAGCATATCCGTACACTGGTCATGATGTCTTCCGATGATATGGTTAACTGGACTTATCATGGCCTCATAAATACAGCAAAGCTGGCACCATGGAGTCAGAATTCCTGGGCGCCTTCCATTGAATCCAGGCTGGAAGCAGACGGCAAAACGCACTTCTATTTGTATTACTCCAATGGCGGTGGTGGCTCAGCCGTGCTTACTTCCACCTCTCCCGTTGGCCCCTGGAAAGACCCATTAGGAAAGAACATAGTCGACCGCTCTGTCCCCGGTGTGGATGTC
>NZ_JBFUKX010000084.1:0-14722 GCF_056400605.1 Mucilaginibacter sp. P5_A4
TCCATGGAGAGAGTAGTCAGTTTGAAGATCCAGCAGTTGTACCACTTTATTCATCAAGGTATTTGACTTTAATATCTGAATTTCATTATCAATAATTTTATTTGATGAATTAAGATCAAGTTGCTTTAATAAATCCTTTTCTCCACCCTGACTTCCTTTGTCATCTTTTATCAAAAGATCGGTTTCAACTTTATATTGAGGTATCTGTAAACTAATATACAAGTAACCCAATCCTGTACACAAAATAATTGAAGCAACAAACCATGCCCAATATCTTAAATATTTAAAAATTGTATCTTGGAAACTTTTTTCATTATCAAAGTTATCTGCAATCAATTGACCTGACAGTTCGGTGGTAGCGCTCATCTATGTGCGAATGGTTGAGTGAATTATTTTTTTAATAAGATTACTATAATAGAAATCAAACTTACAGCAGTTGGCAAGATTTGATAAGTCCTATCAGTAGCTTCAACTTTCTTCTTTCCTGGTTGAACATATACAACATCATTGGCATGCAAATAATAATATGATGATGTAAACACCTGGCGGCTGTTCAGATTAATTGTCCCAAATTCTTTCTTTCCATTAGTCTCTCTAATAATCTGAATATTATCCCGCCTTGCAAAAACCGTAAGGTCCCCTGCGATACTCAACGCTTCGGGTAAAGTTATCGTTTCATTAGGGATTACATATACTGATGGCTTTGCAACCTCTCCAATAACGGAAATTTTGAAGTTCGAAATACGTACTGTAACTGTAGGCTCTTTCAAATAGGTCAGCAAATGCCTTTTGATTGTATCTTTTGCTTGAACCGTTGTAAGACCACCTAATTTTAAAGGCCCGATAAGAGGTAATTCAATGCTACCAGATGAGTCAACTAAAAATCCCGGGGATGATGATTGGGAAAGTGCAGGTGAGGTTGTCGCCCCCTGCGTTGATGAGGAGTTATTACTTAATCCAGCGGCGGAATAAGGATTAAAGAAACTGCTTGCTTCCGGACTTAAAGAATTCACATAAATAGACAATATATCGCCGGCTTGAATATGAGGAACATACATGTTGGCAACAGAAATTGTATCTGATTGATTGGGGCCTCTTTGAAAATATGCAATTTTCTTTTCATCGTAGCATGAAGAAAGAAATATAACGCTCAGAAAAAGTAGAAATACTGCGGTCTTGTTGAATTTCATCATAGAAGATTGGGTATGAGTTAACTATTAATCGACATGTTAACTTCTTAAGTGGTGATTATAAATTAAAAAATATTTTCTAATTTTAATTTGATATGCAATTATTTTGAATAATATCCTATCCCATTCGTCAAATATTGCCATAAAACTTAATTTGATAATCATAGGCGAATATAACAATTTAATTTAAAATCAAACGATTCTTTGATACATTTACATTTTTTTTTGATTTTATTATAAATATGGAAGCAAATCGCCACTATTATTAATTTATACTAACTAAGAAAACTTTAAGCTTGCCCCATAGTGCCTCCAAAGTTCATAGGAAAGCCTGATGGATCCTGCTGAATTTTAATCCTTCCATTCAATGTTTCAAACTTTTCTATATTATCTTCTAATGCAGACAGTAAGCGTTTGGCATGCTCTGGCGTTAAAATTATTCTTGATTTCACTTTTGCCTTTGGCACACCCGGCATTACCCGGATAAAATCGAGCACAAACTCCGAGCTGGAATGGGTAATTATTGCAAGGTTTGAATATATGCCCTCTGCAACTTCCTCAGAAAGCTCAATATTAAGCTGATTTTCGTTTTGTTCTTCCATCCTGCTAAAGTATAAAAAGACATCCTTTTATCGAAGGTGTTTTATCGTAATTATGTTTCTTATCTGGTTTTGTATATAAATATCGTCTTTTTATCCTATAAGGTGCATCTTAAACACAACCAGAGATTAATTGTTTTAAAAAAATTATTTTTTAAAACAAAGGCCCTCCGGGTTACCGGAGGGCCTTAAATAGTATTTGAAGTTTTTTAAGTTTTTATGCTTCTATTTCTTCAGCTTTTGAAGCCATTAAGCGGTCAAACTCTTCCTGTGAGCCTACACGGATATTTTCGTACTCGCGTAAACCTGTTCCAGAAGGAATCAGGTGACCTACAATAACGTTCTCTTTCAAGCCAAGCATTAAGTCCTTCTTACCTGCTATTGCAGCTTCATTCAGTACTTTGGTAGTTTCCTGGAACGATGCGGCAGAGATAAACGATTTGGTACCTAATGATGCCCTGGTGATACCCTGCAGTATCGGGCTTGATGTTGCAGCTATTGCATCGCGCACTTCAACCAATTTTAAATCTTTACGTTTTAAAATTGAGTTCTCATCACGTAACCTTCTTAATGACACTATCTGACCTGATTTAAGCGTGGTGGAATCACCTGGCTCAACTACAACCTTTTTGTCAAATATTTCATCATTTTCGGTCATGAAATCCCAGCTGTCAACAGCTTCGCGCTCAAGGAAACGGGTATCACCTGCATCCTCGATAGCTACCTTCTGCATCATCTGGTGAACAATAACTTCGAAGTGTTTATCATTAATCTTCACACCTTGTAAACGGTAAACTTCTTGTATACCATTAACCAGGTATTCCTGTACTGCAGCCGGGCCTTTAATAGCCAAGATATCAGCAGGTGATATTGAACCATCTGATAAAGGCATACCTGCCTTCACAAAGTCGTTATCCTGTACAAGGATGTGTTTTGACAATGGAACAAGGTATTTCTTGATCTGGCCATCTTTTGATTCAATGGTCATTTCGCGGTTACCACGCTTAATACCGCCTAAGGTCACCACACCATCAATCTCGGTTACTACAGCCGGGTTAGATGGGTTACGTGCTTCAAACAACTCGGTTACACGTGGTAAACCACCTGTGATATCTCGTGTTTTGCCAGTTGAACGAGGGATCTTGGCAATAACCTGTCCGGTTTGCAGTTTTTCACCTTCTTCAACGGCAATGTGTGCACCTACAGGAATGTTATATCCTTTTATTACGTTACCTTTTGTATCAGTTATCTGGATAACAGGGTTTTTAGTTTTATCCCTGGTATCGATGATTACTTTTTCGCGGTGACCTGTTTGCTCATCAGATTCTTCACGGAAAGTGATRCCCTCTAATACAGCATCAAACTGTGTTAAACCTGCAAACTCGGATATGATAACCGCATTGTATGGATCCCATGAACAGATACGATCGCCTTTGGTTACCTTACTGCCATCCTGAATGTACAGATATGAACCGTAAGGAATATTGTTGGTAACAATTACTTTGTTACTGCCCTGCTCAACTATACGGAACTCACCCGAACGGCCTAACACCACGTCAACTAAACCTTCTTCGGTTTTGTATTGAACAGTACGTACGTTTTCAAACTCAATGATACCATCAAATCTTGCGTTAATCTGTGATTCAGCAGCAATGTTTGATGCAGTACCACCCACGTGGAATGTACGCAGTGTTAACTGTGTACCCGGCTCACCAATTGATTGTGCAGCAATTACACCAACAGCTTCTCCTTTTTGCACGCGTTTACCACTTGCAAGGTTACGGCCATAACATAAAGCGCACACACCGCGTTTGCTTTCGCATGTTAATACCGAACGAATTTCAATACCTTCTAACGGAGAGTTCTCGATCTTTTTACCAATCTCTTCAGTAATATCCTGACCTGCATGTGCCAACAATTCGTTGGTGATAGGGTCATGAACATCATGTAAAGTGGTACGACCTAAGATACGGTCATATAATGGCTCAACAATATCCTCGTTGTCTTTTAACGCAGTTGTATAAATACCTCTTAAAGTACCGCAATCAACCATACCAACAATCATATCCTGGGCAACATCATGTAACCTACGGGTTAAGTAACCAGCATCTGCAGTTTTTAACGCTGTATCCGCCAAACCTTTACGCGCACCGTGGGTTGAAATGAAGTACTCTAATACCGACAAACCTTCTTTAAAGTTTGAAAGGATCGGATTTTCAATGATCTCGCCGCCTGAACCTGATTTTTGAGGCTTAGCCATCAAACCACGCATACCTGCAAGCTGACGGATCTGCTCTTTAGAACCACGCGCACCTGAATCAAGCATCATATACACCGAGTTAAAGCCCTGGTTATCGTTGCTCAGGATGTCCATTACATTCGCGGTTAAGCGGTTGTTGATACGTGTCCAGATATCGATAATTTGGTTATAACGCTCGTTGTTGGTGATGAAACCCATATTATAGTTACCCATTACCTCTTCAACTTGCTTAGAAGCTGTTTCGATCAGTGTAACTTTTTCTGCAGGGATATTAATATCCTTCAGGTTAAATGATAAACCACCCTGGAATGCCATTTTGAAACCTAACTCCTTAATATCATCAAGGAATTGGGCCGCACGTGCCATACCGGTAATTTTCACTACTTCACCAATAATATCACGCAGTGATTTTTTGGTTAGTAATTCGTTGATATAACCTACTTCAACCGGCACATGCTGATTAAACAACACGCGACCTACTGTAGTATCAATAATTTTGCTTACAATTTTTCCATCACGATCTTTAATAAAGGCCTTAACCTTGATAAAGGCATGCAGATCAATCTTTCTTTCGTTGTATGCAATAATTACTTCTTCGGCAGAATAAAAAGTTAAACCCTGGCCTTTTACAATACGTCCTTCATCAGTTTTACGGCCTTTGGTTATGTAGTACAAACCAAGCACCATGTCCTGTGATGGTACGGTAATAGGCGTACCGTTTGCAGGATTCAAAATGTTGTGCGATGCAAGCATCAATACCTGGGCTTCCAAAATTGCCGCGTTACCAAGTGGTACGTGAACAGCCATCTGGTCACCGTCAAAATCCGCGTTGAATGCTGTACAGGTTAAGGGGTGCAATTGAATCGCTTTACCTTCAACCAATTTTGGCTGGAACGACTGGATACCTAACCTGTGCAGCGTTGGCGCACGGTTTAGTAATACAGGGTGTCCTTTCAATACGTTTTCCAAAATGTCCCAAACTAACGGGTCTTTACGGTCAACAATCTTTTTGGCAGATTTTACTGTTTTAACCACACCGCGCTCAATCATTTTGCGGATGATAAATGGTTTAAACAGCTCGGCAGCCATATCTTTTGGTAAACCGCACTCGTGTAATTTAAGGTTTGGCCCTACAACAATTACCGAACGGGCAGAATAATCCACACGTTTACCTAATAAGTTTTGACGGAAACGGCCCTGCTTACCTTTCAGAATATCCGAAAGTGATTTCAAAGCACGGTTACCTTCTGTTTTAACCGCGTTAACTTTACGTGAGTTATCAAATAACGAATCTACAGCTTCCTGTAACATACGTTTTTCGTTACGTAAAATAACTTCCGGCGCTTTTATCTCGATCAAACGTTTTAAACGATTGTTGCGGATAATTACACGGCGGTAAAGGTCATTCAAATCTGAAGTTGCAAAACGACCACCTTCCAAAGGCACTAACGGACGCAACTCAGGCGGGATAACAGGAACGATCTTAACGATCATCCACTCAGGGTTATTCTCAATCCTGGTTTTTGCATCACGGAAAGCCTCAACAACCTGTAAACGTTTTAACGCTTCATTTTTACGTTGTTGTGAAGTTTCGTTTGCTGCCTGGTGGCGTAAGCTAAATGAAAGCTCATCCAAATCAAGGCGTTTTAATAATTCTTCCAAAGCCTCGGCACCCATTTTGGCAACAAATTTCTGAGGATCTTTGTCGTCAAGGTACTGGTTTTCTTTCGGAAGGGTATCTAATACGTCAAGGTATTCTTCTTCAGTAAGGAAATCCATTTTGTTGATTCCATCTGCTTCTTTAATACCAGGTTGTATAACTACGTAACGCTCGTAGTAAATAATTAAGTCTAACCGTTTTGTTGGCAAGCCCAGTAAGTAACCAATTTTATTTGGCAACGAACGGAAATACCAGATGTGTGCAACAGGAACTACAAGGTTAATGTGGCCCATGCGCTCACGGCGTACTTTCTTTTCGGTTACTTCAACACCGCAACGGTCGCAAACAATCCCTTTGTAACGGATACGTTTGTATTTACCGCAATGGCACTCATAATCTTTAACCGGACCAAAAATACGCTCGCAGAATAAACCATCACGCTCAGGCTTGTAGGTCCTGTAGTTAATGGTTTCTGGTTTTAAAACCTCACCACTTGAACGCTCAAGAATGGACTCGGGAGAGGCCAGGCTGATAGTAATTGTGGTGAAATTACTTTTGATTTTATTATCCTTTTTGTAAGACATAGTCTCCTTGTTTTTTAAAGTTGAGGTGAAAGGGAAAAGGTGAAAGGCAAAAGGTTATTGACAATATGCCTTAAACCTTTCACCTTTAGCCTTTAAGCTTTAACCTTATTCCAATGTGATATCTAAACCTAAACCTCTTAACTCATGAACCAATACGTTGAATGATTCAGGAACCGATGGCGTTGGCAGGTTTTCACCTTTAACAATAGCCTCGTAAGTTTTGGCACGGCCGATAACATCATCCGATTTAACGGTTAATATTTCCTGCAGTATGTTTGCGGCACCGAATGCTTCAAGTGCCCAAACCTCCATCTCACCAAAACGCTGACCACCAAACTGGGCTTTACCACCCAATGGCTGTTGTGTAATTAATGAGTATGGCCCAATTGAACGTGCGTGCATCTTATCATCAACCATGTGACCCAGTTTCAGCATGTATATGATACCTACTGTGGTTTGCTGGTCAAATCTGTCGCCGGTTAAGCCATTGTATAAATAGGTACGGCCAGATTCTGGTAAGTTTGCCTTTTTAACCCACTCCTCAACTTCGGTATGGCTTGCACCATCAAAAATCGGTGTAGCGAATTTAATGCCCAACTCTTTACCTGCCCAACCTAATACGGTTTCGTATATCTGCCCCAAGTTCATACGTGAAGGTACACCAAGCGGGTTCAACACAATATCAACCGGTGTTCCGTCTTCAAGGAAAGGCATATCCTCATCACGTACAATACGCGCAACAATACCCTTATTACCGTGACGACCGGCCATTTTATCACCTACTTTAAGCTTACGCTTTTTAGCAATGTAAACTTTAGCCATTTGAACAATTCCCGATGGCAGTTCATCACCCACACTGATAGCAAATTTATCGCGACGGTAAGCGCCCAGCTCTTCATTAACTTTAATGTTATAGTTATGAAGTAAGGTTTTTATCTGGTCGTTTTTATCATCATCAGTTGTCCATTTAGTTGGGTTAATATTTTCGTAATTAAGCTCAACTAAAATTTTCTGGGTAAATTTAACACCTTTAGGTACATGCAGCTCTTTGTAAACGTTGTAAACACCCTGTGATGTTTTACCGTTCACAATCTCAAATAACTTTTCGATCAAAGTATTTTTAAGATCTTTTACAGCTTTATCATGTTTGTTATCCAACTTCTCTAACTGTGCTTTTTCTTCGGCTTTCGACGTTTTCTTAGCACGGCTAAACAATTTGGTATCAATAACCACACCGGCAATTGACGGTGGAGTTTTTAAAGATGCATCCTTAACATCGCCTGCTTTATCACCAAAAATGGCGCGTAACAGTTTTTCTTCCGGTGATGGGTCAGATTCGCCTTTCGGGGTGATCTTTCCAATCAGGATATCGCCTTCCTTAACCTCGGCGCCTACACGGATAATACCGTCTTCGTCCAAATCTTTGGTAGCTTCTTCTGATACGTTAGGGATATCTGGTGTTAATTCTTCTTCGCCACGTTTGGTATCACGTACTTCCAACTCAAACTCTTCAACGTGAAGTGAAGTGAAAATATCCTGTGATACAACGCGCTCAGATATTACAATCGCATCCTCAAAGTTGTAACCCTGCCAAGGCATGAAAGCCACTTTAAGGTTACGGCCCAGGGCAAGTTCACCTGCCTGTGTAGCATAACCCTCGCAAAGCACTTCGCCTTTTGATACCCTTTGGCCTTTTTTAACAATTGGCTTAAGGTTCATGGTAGTACTCTGGTTTGTCTTTTTGAACTTGGTTAAACGGTAGCTTTTTGAATCGCCATCAAATGATATCAGGCGGTCAAGCTCGTTACGGTCATATTTAATACGGATCTCGTTCGCGTCAACATATTCAACCACACCATCGCCTTCGGCATTGATTAGTGTACGTGAATCTTTTGCCACACGACCTTCCAAACCGGTACCAACAATTGGCGCTTCAGGGCGTAACAAAGGTACAGCCTGGCGTTGCATGTTTGATCCCATCAATGCACGGTTAGCATCATCATGTTCCAGGAACGGAATTAATGAAGCCGCGATAGACGTGATCTGGTTTGGAGCGATATCCATTAAATCCAGCCTTTCAGGCTCGATGATAGGGAAGTCACCTTCAAAACGTGCTTTTACTTTTGGTAATGCAAATACACCTTTATCATCATAATGCGCGTTTGCCTGGCCAATTGTTTTACCATCCTCATCCTCGGCAGATAAGTAGATAACCGCCTCATCAACCTGTACTTTACCTTCAACCACACGTTTGTACGGGGTTTCGATAAAACCTAAGTTATTGATCTTGGCATGTACACAAAGTGAAGATATCAAACCAATGTTTGGTCCTTCGGGAGTTTCAATAGTACATAACCTACCGTAGTGGGTATAGTGTACGTCACGAACCTCGAAACCTGCACGCTCACGCGACAGACCACCGGGCCCAAGGGCTGACAGACGACGCTTGTGCGTAATCTCTGCCAGTGGATTGGTTTGGTCCATGAACTGTGATAACTGGTTAGTTCCGAAGAATGAGTTGATCACAGATGATAATGTACGCGCATTGATCAGGTCGGTCGGGGTAAACACCTCGTTATCACGGATGTTCATACGCTCACGTATGGTACGTGCCATACGGGCTAAACCTACACCAAACTGAGCATATAACTGCTCGCCTACTGTACGAACGCGACGGTTTGACAAGTGATCAATATCATCCACCTCGGCTTTTGAGTTGATCAGTTTGATCAGGTATTTTACAATGGCGATAATATCCTGCTTGGTTAATACCTTAGTTTCATCAGAGGTATTTAATTTCAGCTTACGGTTGATGCGGTAACGGCCCACATCGCCCAGGTCATATCTTTTATCCGAGAAGAACAAACGATCGATAATACCACGTGCAGTTTCCTCATCAGGTGGTTCGGCGTTACGCAATTGACGGTAGATATGCTCAACCGCTTCTTTTTCGGAGTTTGAAGTATCTTTTTGTAAAGTGTTATATATAATAGTATAATCACCGCTGGTTGAAGCATCTTCCTTGTTAAGGATGATGGTTTTAACGCCAGCATCAATGATCATATCAATATGGTCATCTTCCAGTACGGTTTCACGCTCAAGGATGATCTCATTACGGTCGATAGATACCACTTCACCGGTATCCTCATCCACGAAATCTTCAACCCATTTTTTAAGTACCCTTGCAGCAAGCTTACGGCCAATGAATTTCTTCAGACCAGATTTGCTAACTTTTACTTCATCTGCCAGTTCAAATAATTCTAATATATCTTTATCAGAATCATAACCAATAGCACGAAGTAACGTGGTAACCGGGAATTTCTTTTTACGGTCAATATAAGCATACATCACGTTGTTAACGTCAGTTGCAAACTCAATCCATGAACCTTTAAAAGGTATTACACGGGCCGAGTATAATTTTGTACCGTTGGTGTGGCGGCTTTGGCCAAAGAATACACCTGGTGAACGGTGTAATTGCGATACAATTACACGCTCGGCACCGTTAATAACAAACGTACCTTTTGGGGTCATGTAAGGGATAGTTCCCAGGTACACATCCTGTACAATTGTTTCAAAATCCTCGTGCTCCTCATCATTACATGACAGGCGAAGCTTGGCTTTTAATGGTACGCTATAAGTTAATCCGCGCTCAATACACTCTTGTATATCATAACGTGGCGGATCAATAAAGTAATCCAGAAACTCTAAAACGAAGATGTTCCTTGAATCTGAGATAGGAAAATTTTCAGCAAACACTTTAAACAAACCTTCTTTATAGCGGTTGTCTGAGGTGGTTTCCAATTGAAAAAATTCCTGGAAAGATTGTAACTGAACATCCAGGAAATCGGGGTAATCAAGTACCTTTCTACTGGTTGCAAAGTTTACTCTTTGATTAATGTTGTTTGCCAAGGTGTTTAATTTTTAGTTTATTAATAAACTTTTGTAGATGTGAGATCTGAAATAAGAGATGTGAGACCGAATATGTTGCAGAAGGCTGGCGGCTATAAGTTTAACCGTCAAAAATCTCATATCTCACATCTCATATCTGGCATCTGATATCCAAACCTTTATAAACAGCAATAGACCCCGACCAAAATAGGTCGGAGTCTCATGCTATATTTTATTGGGTTAACTTATTTAACCTCAACTACTGCTCCAGCTTCTTCTAATTGTTTTTTCAAAGATTCAGCTTCTTCTTTAGTTACACCGGTTTTAACTTCTTTTGGTGCACCGTCAACAAGATCTTTAGCTTCTTTCAAACCTAAGCCAGTTAAGTCTTTTACTAATTTAACAACTGCTAATTTAGCGCCGCCTGCTTCTTTCAGGATAACGTCAAATGCAGTTTGTACTGCTTCAGCAGCAGGGGCATCATCGCCACCAGCAGGAGCAGCAGCAACAGCAACAGCTGCAGCAGCAGGCTCAATACCATACTCATCTTTTAAGATCTGAGCTAATTCGTTTACTTCCTTTACTGTTAAGTTTACCAACTGTTCAGCAAACGCTTTTAAATCCGCCATTTTATTTAAATTTTACTTTTAATGCTTTTTGTTTTTTAATATCGAACTTTAATAAGGTGTTCGTTAACCTCTTTCCTGTAATGTTTTTACAAGGCCTGCAATAGTGTTTCCGCCTGATTGTAGTGCAGAAATAACGTTCTTGGCCGGTGATTGCAATAATCCGATAACTTCGCCAATCAGCTGCTCTTTTGATTTCAACTTGATCAATGTATCGATCTGGTTGTCGCCAATAAATATTGCTGAATCAATATAAGCTGCTTTTAAAATCGGTTTGTCACTTTTTTTCCTTAATTGTTTAATCAACTTTGCCGGAGCAGTTGCCGATTTTGAGAAAAGGATTGATGATGAACCTTTTAATACATCAAATATTGGAGTGTAATCGCCACCTGCAGCTTCCATAGCTTTTTTAATCAAGCTGTTTTTTGCTACTTTCATCGTGATTTCACTCTGGAAACACTGACGACGGATATCGTTGATCTTTGCAACCGATAGATCAGAGGTATCAGTAATATAGAAATTACCGTACTCTTTCATTTGCTCAGTAAGGGCAAGAACAAGGTCGTATTTTTCTTCTTTATTCATGATTAGATCCCCGCTACTGATTTAGTTTCAACTGTTATTCCAGGAGACATAGTAGAAGAGATATGAATGCTCTTGAAATATGTTCCTTTTGCTGCAGATGGTTTTAATTTCGAGATAGTTTGCAATACTTCTAATGCATTCTCATAAATTTTATCTGCAGGGAATGATGCTTTTCCTATTGAGGTATGGATGATACCTGTTTTATCAACCTTGAAGTCGATTTTACCACCTTTTACCTCAGTTACAGCTTTTCCAACTTCTGGAGTTACTGTTCCTGATTTAGGGTTTGGCATAAGGTTACGCGGGCCTAATATTCTACCCAAACGTCCTACTTTAGCCATAACACTTGGCATAGTGATGATAATATCAACGTCAGTCCATCCGCCTTCAATCTTGGCAATATATTCATCCAAACCTACGTAATCCGCGCCTGCATCTTTAGCTTCTTGTTCCTTATCAGGAGTACAAAGCACCAATACACGTACAGTTTTACCGGTTCCATGAGGTAATGTTGCAATACCACGTACCATTTGATTGGCTTTACGCGGGTCAACACCTAAACGAACGTCTATATCAACTGATGAATCAAATTTAGTTAAGGTTAATTCCTTTACCAAAGCTGATGCAGCTTCTAATGAATACGATTTGTTTGCCTCAATTTTGGAGAGTGCCGCTTTTTGATTTTTTGTTAATCTAGCCACTGTCTTAAACTGATTTTGTATAAATTAATTAATTTTTGATCTGAGATTTGAGACCTGAGATTTGAGATTTAAAAAAATCCGAAATCGAAAATCCGAAATCCGAAACCAATTTAGTTCCAGGGAGCCGTACCTGATACGGTGATTCCCATACTACGGGCAGTACCTGCCACCATTTTCATGGCTGATTCTACAGTAAATGCATTCAGATCTACCATTTTATCTTTGGCTATAGTTTCAACCTGCTCCCAATTTACATTGGCAACTTTTTTACGGTTGGGTTCAGCCGAACCACTCTTTAAACCGGTTGCTTCCAATAACTGGATTGCAACAGGAGGGGTTTTGATGATAAATTCGAAAGATTTGTCAACATAAACAGTAATCAAAACAGGCAACACCTTTCCAGCTTTATCCTGGGTACGTGCATTAAATTGCTTGCAAAACTCCATGATGTTCACACCTTTTGCACCCAATGCAGGGCCAATTGGAGGTGATGGGTTTGCGGCGCCGCCTTTAACCTGCAGCTTTACCATTGCACCGATCTCTTTTGCCATTTTAATTTACTTTAATTATAACTCAATGTTAGTAAGTGGAAGCTAAGTAACATTTAAGGTTTTTAGATTTGAGATGTTAGATATGAGATTTGAGACTCCTATCCTATTTACAAACCTGTATATTTTATTAATAACCTGATCAAGTTGATTTTCAATGTCTCACATCTAAAATCTCATATCTCAAATCTATTCTTTCTCTACCTGCATGTAATTCAATTCAAGCGGCGTACGGCGCCCAAATATCTTTACCATAACTTTTAATTTCTTTTTCTCTTCGTTAACCTCTTCAATCACCCCGCTAAATCCGTTGAAAGGTCCGTCCATTACTTTCACGCTTTCGCCAATGTAATATGGCACATTCATTGTTTCGCCCTGAGCGCTCATTTCGTCAACCTTACCTAAAATACGGTTAACTTCGGCCTGGCGCAGTGGGATAGCATTACCAGCTTTATCGCCTAAAAATCCTATTACGCTGTTTATATTTTTGATGATGTGTTCAGTTTCTCCATCAAGTACGGCTTCCATTAATACATAACCCGGGAAATAGTTACGCTCTTTTGCTATCTTTTTCCCATCGCGCATCTGGTAGTATTTTTCTGTAGGTATTAATACCTGCGGTACCAAATGCGTAATGCCCAAACGACTAATTTCGGCATCTATATATTGTTTTACCTTTTTCTCTTTACCACTTATGGCTCTCACCACATACCATTTCAATTGATCACTCATCTCTATCTCCTAAATATTATGTTAGTGAACTATAAAATGTTTTAAGCAAGTAGGCTATGATCTGGTCCATACCTAAAATAACCATGGCGATGATAATTGCAGCAACCAGTACCAATACGGCACTGCTTTGCAACTCGCGCCAGGTTGGCCAGGTTACCTTCTCAGTTAACTCGATGTATGATTCTTTAATATATTCAGTTACGTTAGCCATCTTTACTACTTTGCTTAATGCACGGGAACAAGGATTCGAACCCTGATCAAAGGTTTTGGAGACCTCTATTCTACCGTTGAACTATTCCCGTGTATTTTTAATCCTGAATCCCCCAAAAGGGACTTTTAAATATTAACAAAGTACTTAGTCAATTGACTAAGTACTTTGTGTTAAATTAACCACAACCTAACCTTATTCCCCCACCAGCAGGCGGGGGTTAGGGGGTTATTTCAATATTTCAGTTACCTGGCCGGCACCTACTGTTCTGCCACCTTCACGGATAGCGAAACGTAAGCCTTTTTCCATAGCGATAGCGTTGATCAATTTTACAGTGATGGTAACGTTATCACCTGGCATAACCATTTCTACACCTTCGGCTAATGAAATTTCACCAGTTACGTCAGTAGTACGGAAATAGAATTGCGGGCGGTATTTGTTGAAGAATGGAGTATGACGGCCACCTTCTGCTTTTGATAATACGTAAACTTCAGCTTTGAAATCGGTGTGTGGAGTTACTGAACCTGGTTTGCAAATAACCATACCACGACGGATATCGGTTTTTTCAATACCACGTAACAATAAACCTACGTTGTCGCCAGCTTCACCTCTGTCAAGGATCTTGCGGAACATCTCAACACCAGTTACAGTTGATTTCAGGTTTTCGGCACCCATACCAAGGATGTCAACCTGCTCACCTGAGTTGATTACACCACGCTCAATACGACCGGTAGCAACAGTACCACGACCAGTGATTGAGAATACGTCTTCAACCGGCATCAGGAAAGGAAGCTCAGTTAAACGTGGAGGAATTGGGATAAAGCTATCAACAGCATCCATCAATTCCATGATTTTTCCAACCCATTTAGGATCGCCGTTAAGCCCCCCTAAAGCTGAACCCTGGATTACCGGGATATCATCACCTGGATATTCGTAGAATGATAATAATTCACGAATTTCCATTTCAACTAATTCTAATAATTCCGGATCATCAACCATGTCAACCTTGTTCATGAAAACAACAAGCGCAGGTACACCTACCTGGCGAGCTAACAGGATGTGTTCGCGGGTTTGTGGCATCGGACCATCAGTTGCAGCAACCACAATGATCGCACCGTCCATCTGAGCAGCACCCGTAACC
>NZ_JBFUKX010000085.1:0-10679 GCF_056400605.1 Mucilaginibacter sp. P5_A4
CTTTATACAGTATCTAAACTCTTTGTTATCATAACTCATCCGCCTTTTGCTTTCTGCTTTACGCATTCCGCTTTCAGCTTCTGTGTTACTCTACATGATTTTCTATTTCTTAAAAGAACTTTGCCGCTTCCCCGTCACGGTTCCGCTATATAATCTTTACAAGTTGCCTTGTCTGATTTGTCATTTTTGTAAGTCTGGGAATCGCTCTCAAACCCTTTTGATTACTCGTTAACCAAGGCTAACTTTCTTCCCTCTTTTCTTATCGCCTGATTTGCTCAGACTCAACTTCTTTCGCTCTCTCAAGCACCCTTCCGTTTGGGTCTGCAAAGGTAGAAACCTTTTCCATCTTTCCAAAACTTATTTTTTTTATTTTGTTTTGGCCCTAAATCGATCATTTTCACTAAATCTTCCTCTTCGATTGCGGGTTGCAAAAGTGCGAATTCTTTTCCGATTTGGCAAGTGATATATTCACTTATTTTAATCTTTTTTTTATTCGCTAACTCTTCAAAAAACAACGCCCTTTTTCTTGAGCGGCCACAAATGTACACAGAAAACCGGTTACGCACCAAGAGAAATTTTCAAATAATTAAAACAATCTTCCAAGTGTCTGTAAACTAACCTCCAATTCGCCTAATCTGTACAGTATTACCTTATAAAGAATAGCATTTATTGAATTTGTATATTTACAAGGTATATGAGCAACTACCGGTTTCCCGATAATTTCCTGCAATCATTGAGCGCAGAAAATGGATTTGACGAAGAAAATTTCATCAATGCACATCAACTTGCTGATGCGCCTACCTCTATAAGGTTGAACCCTTTTAAGCCTTCGGCATTAAAAACAGGCCAACAGGTGCCCTGGTGTACCGATGGTTTTTATTTAAACACCCGTCCATCCTTCACTTTTGACCCACTTTTTCATGCGGGTTGCTATTATGTACAGGAGGCATCTTCGATGTTTATCGATCATATATTTAAAAATATCCGCCCAAACATCGATGAAGCAGTAAAAGTACTTGACCTTTGCGCTGCTCCCGGAGGCAAAAGCACATTACTTAATTCGGCCATCAATGCCGATGACCTGTTAGTGGCTAACGAAATTATTAAAACCCGCGTACCTGTATTAACTGATAACCTTAGCCGTTGGGGACAAGCCAATGTTATCGTCAGCAATAACGACCCTAAAGATATCGGCCGACTTAAAAGCTTTTTTGATATTATCCTGGTTGATGCCCCTTGCTCCGGCTCGGGCATGTTCCGGAAAGACCCACAGGCTATGAACGAATGGTCGGAAGCTAACGTAGAGCTTTGTCATCAGCGGCAGGAAAGGATCCTGGCTGATATACTGCCCGCCTTAAACGAAGATGGATACCTTATATATAGCACTTGCTCCTATTCGCACCAGGAAAACGAAGATATACTGGATTGGCTTTGCCGGGAATTTGATATGGAAAGCGTACGTATACCTATATATAAGGAGTGGGGGATTGTTGAAACGCAATCAGCCCGGCAAAAAGCATGGGGTTACCGCTTTTACCCGGGACAGATTAAAGGCGAAGGCTTATTTGCCAGCTGCCTTAAAAAGAAATCCAACACCGGCGAACTGGGCACCTTTAAAAACAATATGCATCAAAAAATAAGCAGTGCGGAAATTGACCTGGTAAAAACCTACATCAACAATCCGGATGGTTTCTACTACTTTAAAGTGAATGAGGATTGGCTCGCTATTAATCGCGTACATAAGGAAAGTTTGAATATTTTACAGCGACATTTATACCTCAAAAAATCGGGGGTACGTGTGGGCAAACTGATGGGTAAAGACCTAATACCCGATCATGAACTTGCTTTAAGTACAATTATTAATAAGCATGCTGTTTTGCAAACCGAACTAACTTATGACCAAGCCATCCAATACCTGCGCCGTGATAACATCAACCTCAATCCTACCGAAAAAGGCTGGAGCCTGATGAACTTTGATGGACAGGCTTTGGGCTGGGCTAAGCTGTTACCTAACCGGATCAACAATTATTATCCGAAGGAAATAAGGATATTGGCAAGCCCGCCAACCCGCTGAAGGGAGAACTTCAATTAGTGTAGCTGAGCAAATTTTATACCTCTTCGGGAGAGGCATGTTAATACTGCCCTGTTGACAAGAGCACCAGTGTACAGGCATTCTCCGTTTCAATCCCCTTTTCGTTGGCCATGCGGCGCAGTTCTGAATTTTCGGTGCCGGGGTTGAAGATAATACGTTTGGGTTTGGTGTTTAATATATAATCGTAAAGCGGCGGTTGATTTTGGGGGCCTATATATAAGGTAACTGTGTCAATATCATTATAAATAGTTTCCGCCTTCTCGATAGGTACACCGGCTATTTCACCGGTTTTTATACCTACATTAACTATAGTATGCCCGTTGCCCACCAAACGGTTGGCCGCAAAGTTGGCGTACCTGCTGGTATTGGGTGTTGCCCCTAATATGAGTGTCTTTTTATTCATATTTTTTTGGTGATTTCGCCAATTATTATATCAGTGAAATCCTAATATTCTGTTTAACAATGCTATTTGGCCGGAGTGATATATATGATGCTGAATTAGTCCATTAATCAGTTCTTCATAACTAACACCACTGCCCTCTTCGCGGTTTCGTTCGTCTGTTGTTGGCTCATCCCATTGTTCCTGCGGGAAGTTTTGGATAATGCCAATCAAATTTACGTTCACCAGCTTTAAATCTTCAACATAGTTTTGCCATTTTTGTTCGTCGGGAGCGCCGGTCTCGGGCCAATCGCCGCTCGTGGGAATACCAGATGGCAAGCCGTTCATCCTGTCCATTACTTCCTCCGTCCAGGCTATCATATGCAAAACAATCTCGGCAATATTATGTACCGACCCCGGCGGTTTTTCATAAGCGGCTTCGAAACTGATACCTTCAACAATCTCATAAACCGGCGAACCATACCAGGCATCGCCCGATAATATTTTTTGTAATTCGCTACTTAATTTTTCAGAAATGGTCATGCTAATATTTTTAAAGTTGCCAATGCACAATTGATACCATCAATCGCAGCAGAAATAATGCCACCCGCATAACCGGCGCCCTCCCCGCAAGGAAATAATCCCTTTACCTGCGGATGCTGTAAGGTTTCCTTATCTCTCGGAATTTTTACCGGCGATGACGTACGCGACTCCACCCCCACTAAAATAGCGTCATTAGTATAGTATCCCTTCATTTTTTTGCCAAAAGCGGGCAATGCTTTTTTCAGCCGTTTATGAATCCATCCGGGCAATACCTCTTTAAGTTCGGTACTCATGGTACCAGGCAGATAGGAGTTTAGGGGAAGATCATTGGATAACCGCCCCTCAACAAAATCAACCATGCGCTGACCGGGAGCAACCAAATTGCCCCCGCCCGCCTTAAACGCGGCATGTTCCACACCTTGTTGAAAACGCAGCATTTTAAATGGATCGCTATCATCACCTGCAACATCTTCCATATTGATCTGCACCACCGTGCCCGAATTGGCAAAAGGGTTATTCCGTTTAGATGGGCTCCAGCCGTTCACCACAATTTCGTTTTCCCCGGTTGCGCAAGGCGCGATGATGCCGCCCGGACACATACAAAATGAAAATACCCCCCGGTCATCTACCTGCTCAACCAGGTTATAATAAGATGGTGGCAGATCAGGCCCGCGGTATTCACAGTGATACTGTGCACGATCGATAATTTCCTGCGGATGCTCTATCCTGACACCTAAAGCGAAAGGTTTAGCTTCTATTAATATATTTTGATGATGGAGCATTTCAAACACATCCCTTGCCGAGTGACCGGTTGCCAGGATTACGGCATCTGCGGTCATTTTTTCGCCGGATGCCAGCTTTACACCTTTTATCTTGTTAAACTCTACCAACAGCGCGGTAACTTTTGTATCGAAATAAAATTCACCACCCGCGTTTAATATGGTTTCTCGCATGGCAGTGATGATCTGGGGCAGCTTATTGGTACCGATGTGCGGGCGGGCATCTATTAGTATATCTTCATCGGCACCGTGGGCCACAAACATTTTGAGCACCTGGTTCACATCTCCCCTCTTGGTAGACCGGGTATACAATTTACCATCCGAGTAGGTACCTGCCCCGCCCTCACCAAAGCAATAGTTAGATTCGGGATTTACCAAACCTTGTTTATTAATATTGGCCAGATCACGGCGACGTTGTTTAACATCCTTGCCCCGCTCCAAAATAACCGGCTTTAGTCCAGATTCGATACATTGTAAGGCAGCAAAAATCCCTGCCGGACCAGCACCTACAATGATGACCGGCCGGCCAAATTGTACATTGGAGTAATTTACCATATAGCTTTCGGGCTGATATGGCTGATCGATATATACCTGCACCATCATGCGGTAAACCACTTTACGACCGCGCGCATCTATGGACCGTTTTAAAACTTTAACTGCCGATATTTTTTGAGGCTGCATATTTAAAGCCGCCGCCACGAGGCGTTTAATCACCGCTTCGTCTTCATGTTGCCCGGGAGGGCATACTATCTCAATTTCTTTTGTCATGCTGAATGCCGGGTTTTTATCCCGGATTGAGAACAAAGGTAAAGAAAAAAGAGCAAGCAAGGTTTCCAAGTAGAGCCTCTGTCTTACAATAAACTAACCTAATCAGCTAATTATAAACCGGATAATAAATTCAACTGTTCCCGTGTGTACTAATTAAAAGCCCTAAATTTAACCCGATGATCTTCGATTTCAGGTTAAAGGTATTTTATACAGTTGCACAGCGCCTGAGTTTTACAAAGGCGGCTAACGAGCTGTACATTACCCAGCCCGCTGTTACCAAGCACATTAAAGAGCTGGAGCAACAGCTTAATGTACAGCTATTTAAACGCAATGGCAACAACATAGCGCTTACTACGGCGGGCAAGGTGCTGTTACAATATGCCGATAAGATCTTCCAGACTTATACCGCCCTTGAAACCGAACTGGCACAGTTAAATAACATTGAAGCCGGCACATTGCATATAGGTGCCAGCACTACTGTGGCCCAAACCATATTACCCAAAATACTGGCGTTATTTAAGAAAACCTATCCCGAGGTTACCTTCAATTTTATACAGGCTAATACCGACCATATTTCGCAAATGATCCTTGACGAAAAATTGGATATAGCGATCATCGAAGGCTCGTCCCACTTACCTCAGCTGGCCTATTCGCCCTTTGCCAAAGACGAAATAGTGTTGGTTACCAAGGCAAACAATAAGTTATCAAAAAAGCCAGAGATCAGCCCGAAACAATTATTGGAGATCCCACTCGTGCTTCGCGAGGCAGGTTCTGGTACGCTGGATGTTATTTATGATGCATTGGCGGGTGTGAATATCAGCCCTAAAGACCTCAGTATCGAGATCCAGCTGGAAAGCAGCATTGCCATAAAACAATACCTTTTATACTCAGACACAGCTACTTTCCTGTCTATCCAGTCGGTAGTAAGTGAGCTGAAATATAATGAGCTTAGCATTATAGCGGTTAAAGGATTGGAGATCTTCCGCACCTTCCAGTTTATCCAGCTGCATGGTAAAAACAGCAAACTTGTTGAACTTTTTAAACGTTTTTGCCTGACCAATTATAACTTAAAGTAATCAGGTATTACTTTATATGATTTGTGTGGCGGTTTTTTTGAAGACATCTTTGTGTACCAAAAAAATCCAGTTATGGACACAAAAAATCCAACTTTCGTCGAGAAAAATCTAACAAATAATGATATTTATACAGATATCTGTATCATCGGCGCGGGGCCGGTTGGATTGTTCGCAGTTTTTGAGGCGGGGCTGCTAAAAATGCGCTGCCATTTGATTGATGTGCTGCCGCAGGTGGGCGGTCAGCTTTCCGAGATCTACCCGCACAAACCTATTTATGATATCCCCGGCTACCCCGAAGTTACCGCCCAGGAATTAGTGGATAAGTTAATGGAGCAGATTGCTCCCTTCCATCCCACTTTTAGTTTGGGCGAACGGGTAGAAACCCTTAACCGGCACGACGATGGATCATACACCATCCAAACCAATGATAACACTACCGTGCACTGCCAGGTGGTGGTAATTGCCGGTGGACTTGGCTGCTTTGAGCCACGCAAGCCCGAGATTGACCGCCTTACAGATTTTGAAGGCAGAGGCGTAGCCTATATGGTTAAAAACCCCGAACTGTTCCGCAACCGTAAAGTGGTTTTGGCGGGTGGTGGTGATTCTGCATTAGACTGGGCCATTTTCCTGGCTAATGTTGCAGAAAGGGTTACACTGGTTCACCGGGGCGATACTTTCCGTGGTGTTCCGGATTCTGCCGAAAAGGTTTTTGAACTGGCTAAGGAAGGCAAGATAGACCTGATCCTGAAATCGAACGTGGTGGCCCTAACCGGCGAAGGGCACTTACAGGAGATTACCCTGCTGGACAAGAACAACGAGGTAAGCCATATCGCCGCAGATCATTTAATACCGCTGTTTGGCCTCAGCCCCAAACTGGGACCAATTGCCGACTGGGGTTTAAATATCGACAGATCTGCCATTGTGGTAAACACATTTGATTACAGCACCAATGTTGACCGCATTTATGCCATTGGCGATATCAACACCTATCCGGGTAAATTAAAACTGATCCTTTGTGGTTTCCATGAAGCGGCGCTGATGGCCCAAAGTGCATTCAAATACGTTTACCCCGAACAAAAACTGAGTTTTAAATACACCACCGTTTACGGCGTAACCGCCTTTTAGCAATGATCAACTTAATTATTGAAGACCGCAAAGGCGATCGGCTGCCTGTAGAGATCCCCGAAGGGATTAACCTGAGCCTGATGGAAGTTTTAAAAGCATCCGAATATGACGTATTGGCCACCTGCGGCGGCATGGCCTTGTGCGCCACCTGCCACATACAGGTACTTGAAGGCCCCGAACAATATTTTAATGCAACTGATAACGAACTCGACATGCTGGATACCTTGCCCAATGCAGATGAACATAGCCGCCTGGCCTGCCAGATGCGGGTTACCGAGGAGATGAGTGGGTTGGTGGTGAGGTTGATGTAGGGAATGAATCAAGAAAAAAATAATATGCAAGAACTATTGTTTTTAATATTGAGCGACAGTCCTTCTTGTTGTAGCGCAAGTTGCTTCTGGGTCTTTTTTAAAAGGTATTCTAAATAGACCAGTAAATTCTTCAGTTTACTTACCGCCTATAGCCAAACCCAAACTAATTCGCTAAATTTCCCTCATGAATGCCCAAGCCTCATCATGGAAATTTAAGTGCCTGCTTATTCTGCTGCTGTTGACCTGCGGCGGCATTTTAAAAGCCCAACAAACTTACTCCATTAAAGGCATCGTTAGGGATAATACCGGGCCTTTGCCTGGTGCAACGGTGTTTCTTACCGGTACAAAAGTGATCACCGCCTGCGATAATGATGGCCGGTTTCACCTGGATCATATTTCACCGGGATCATATGGCTTGGTGGTAAAAATGATAGGTTTTTTGCCGCAATCTGTTCCGGTTATTATCAAAAACCACTCGGCACAGTTAAGCCTTGTTTTAAAAACCAATACCAATGCGCTTAAAGAGGTAGTTATTACTGCCGATAATAACTGGGAAGAACATTACAGGGAATTTAAAAGATGCTTTTTAGGCACCACACACAACGCCGGCGATTGCGAGATCATTAACCCCAGGGTGCTTTATTTCCACTATGATAAACCAACACAAACCCTTAGGGCAAGCGCCGATGAATTTTTAATTATCGAGAATAAGGCACTGGGCTATCGCATAAAATACCTGCTTACCGGTTTTGAACATGATGGGGCCAATAACATATCAAGATACCAGGGCTATCCGTCCTTTGAGGAAATGACCGCCAAAACTGAAAAGGAAGCCGCCCGATGGAAAAACAACCGGAAAACGGCTTATAATGGCTCTATTATTCACCTCATGAAATCTATTTACAACGATAATGTATATGAAGCGGGTTTTGAGATTTATAAACTTATAAATAAGCCACGCCCGGGAGTAAAATATACCAACGAGGACCGTATCACTTTTGATGACCGCCAGGTAATGGTCGATTCGTTATTGACAACTACGGATAACAACTTTAAAACCTTTACTTTCACGGGTGTCCTGTTTGTTGTTTACACCAAAGACCGCGAGCCGGCAGGTTTTGAAAACAGTGGTTTTAAAATTGAACGGCCAGCACGTGCCAAATTCCCTAAGGGGCAAATGTCGATGGTGAACCTGATGGATAGTAGTGTATCTATCGATAGCCAGGGCAATTACAGTCCAACCAGCGGTTTATTATTTGAGGGCTTTATGGCCTATGAACAAATTGCTGACCTTACCCCGCTGGAATTTGCGAAGGATGAAAAATAATATTTAAGCTAAAAGCTGAATGCAGAAAGCCCAAAGTTTTTGATGGAGGGGACAGAAGTGTTTTGAGGCTATAGGATTAGCATTTCCCCTATTTTTTTAATGACAACAAACCATCAATCAGCTCGGCGTTAAACTCACCTATGGTGGTGGTATTTAATAAAATGTGAATCCGGTCCCTGATATCTTTAAACTCGTTGTGCAAAGGGCAAGGGTTCACTTCCGAGCACTGTTTAAGCCCTAAAGCACAACCATAAAACAAGCTATCGCCATCAACAGCCTCTACAATATCACTTAATGGCCTGCTTAACGAGGGCGGCTCTATAAAAAACCCACCATGTGGACCTTTAAACGAGCTGATGAGCCCCTTTCTGCTTAAATCCTGTAATATTTTGGCCAGGTATAACTCTGGCGAATCGATACCGGTTGCAATATCCTTTATACTAACCCTGCCACCTGTAGCTGTTTTATGAGCTATATAGAACACCGCCCTTATAGCATACTCGCATGTTTTTGAAAAAATTGCCATCCTTTAAAGCAAAGATAAGAATTAATAAAAGATATTTTTGTCTTTTATTAATTAAAGCTTAGATTTGCCCTGTTGAACAACCGGAAATCTTAAACAAGTAACTCTATTTAAGATAAAAAGGTATTAATATATTTATTATGACAAACGATCAAAAAGCGCTCATCCTTGCCACCGTTCCGATTTTGAAAGAACATGGCGTATTGCTAACCACACATTTTTATGGCAGGATGTTTAAACACAATCCCGAATTAAAAAATATGTTTAACATGGGAAACCAGCAAACAGGTAAACAACAAACCGCGCTGGCCATGGCTGTACTTGCTTATGCAGAAAACATTGCCAATCCATCTGTACTGTTACCCGTGGTTGACAGGATTGGCCAAAAACATATCAGTTTAGATATCCGCCCCGAGCATTATGCCATAGTTGGCAACCACCTGCTGGCATCTATCAGCGAGGTTTTAGGTGATGCCGCTACACCCGAAATTTTAGAAGCCTGGAAAGTAGCTTACAACCAGTTAGCCGCATTAATGAGCGGTCATGAGGCAGACTTATACCAGGACCAGGTTTTAAAACCAAACGGCTGGACAGGCTGGCGCTTATTTAAAGTAGGACGTAGAGAAATGGAATCGGCAGAAATATGCTCCTTTTACTTATACCCTGCTGATGGTGGGAAAGTTCCGCACCACAAACCGGGTCAGTACATCAGTATCAAACTCTTTCTTCCGCAGCTAAACATAACCCAGGTACGCCAATACAGCATTTCAAGTGCGCCAAATAATGATTATTACCGTATTTCTGTTAAACGGGAAGCAGGTGCAAACGTTGACGTTAATGGCATGATAAGCAATTTACTGCATGACGAAATTACCGAAGGCAAACAGGTAGAGCTTACCTCGCCGGCAGGCAATTTTATCCTGCCCGATAATTTAGATACGCCGGTAATGTTTATTAGTGGTGGCGTTGGCTTAACTCCCTTAATGAGCATGGTACAGCACTTAACCCAAAAGGGAACAAAACAGCCCATTACCTGGCTTCATGGCTGCCGCAACGAATCGGTACATGCCTTTAAAAACAATATCAATGAGCTGGCAATTAACAATGCAAATTTTAACCAGCATATTTTTTATGATGTAACATCTAAAGAAAATATTGCCGAAAACATTTATGATGGCCATTTAAATATAAACAGGATTAACAACCTACATCACCATCCCGAAACCCGTTATTATGTATGCGGGCCCTCATTTTTTATTCAGAAACAGTTTAATGATCTGAAGGAATCAGGAATAAATGCCGACAAGATCTTTTTTGAAGAATTTGGCCCGCAGCTATTACAGCTAAATTAAATTCCATCTCTTAGAAGCTGTCTAAAAATGATTTATTAATGTTTTTATACTTCTAATTAAGCACATATCCACGCGTCATTGCGAGGCACGAAGCAATCCCCACCTTACAGGGTAGCTTTGCAAATCCGATCTGCATAGTTGGGGATTGCTTCGTACCTCGTATTATAGGTCTACGATATATCCAAATTTTATTTAAAAGAGTTGTTTTTAGGCGACTCTTTTATAGTTCTCCACATAGGTTTCACCTCTTTTCACTAAAGAGAACATTCTAAGGATCAACTTGAATTTTACATTGTTAAGCACTAGCGAGTAATCTTTTCTTTTGAGTAAGCGTTCTGCGTATGCACGAATTTCAGGGTCATGAATGACGGCCGTTTTAGCGGCCTGATTAAGCTCCTGTTTAA
>NZ_JBFUKX010000086.1:0-10447 GCF_056400605.1 Mucilaginibacter sp. P5_A4
GTGTTAAGTTGGATGATATGTAAACGCTATGTGCCATTACTTCGAGTGTCATTATAAGACCTAAAAAATGGGTCTTATCGTTACATTAAAAGTAAATATAGGTAGTTATTTTTAATAAACAATAACTATTTAGAGATTGATCGACAAACAAGCAGCCGCTTAATGACTGCTTGTTTACGTACTGATCTATTTGATAAGTTTATTCAACAACAAATAAACCATAATCAAAAAAACAAAACCCAATATGCCCCATACCATTATTTTGTAATATTCGGGGCTTCTCATTTGCTCCGGGAATATTTGAAACCTTATTTGCTTAGTAACCGGCTTAGGCCCCTTTTCAATAGTTTGATTGATGGTTAACAAACTACTGGCTAATGTTTGGTTAACCACTGAAAGATCTGGTTTTGGTGCCTGGACCTGTATATTGCCAAACTTAGTTTCAAAACTGTTGATTAATCTTTCAGTTTGCTTTTTACTGGCTTCAATAAACCGATCTTTTTCATCAAGCTTTTCTTTTTGCATACTCATAACGTCCTGCATCTGTTTGTTGTGCAAAAAAATCTCTTTAAGCATCTCTGTTAGCGTTATTTCATCCATTGGTGTTTCTTCCTGTGTTTTCATATGGAAATCCCTTTCGAATAGTTAAGTTTTTGTTCCTGTTGTTTAATTAATTCTTCCTGTTGCTTTTGCTCCTGTAGTCGTTGCTGCTGCATTTGCTGTTGTTTTAATAACTGTTCCTGTTTAAGCTTCTTTTCAATATCCATTAAAGCATAACCCACCTGACTGCCTTTGAAACGGACTTGTTGTTGATCTGTAAATACAATACCTCGCCCAAGCTCTACGGAGTAGCCTTGCTTTTCCATGTACTTTTTTAATGCTGATACATCTTTACATTGTTTAATAGCCTGGAATAAATGATTTTTTAAAGCCTCCTTCCGCTGGTCAACCCTCTTCTCTTGTGATACTCTTTGTTCGGGTCTTAAGAATCTATTTGGGCTTAATACTTTGGTTAGTTTATATTCCAGTTCCATCTTTCGGCAGTACTCTGCCATGCGTTTATAGCTATTGCTGTCACTGGCTGTTTTGCCATCATAACCGATACGGTTGGCGACAATATGCAGGTGCTGGTGTTGCCGGTCACTATGTTCAATCACTACGTACTGGTTATTATGAAACATAAACTCTTTAGCCAGCTTTTCAGCCATGTCAACTTTGTCCTGTGGATTTAATTTGCCCGCATCACCATGTGCGAAACTGACAGCTAAATGGAACACGGGCTTGCTGACATTTGGGTTAAGCTTACTCACTTCAATAAAATCACGGATCAGTTGCCGCTTATCGCCGAAGCATTGACTATAGGCAATCACCTCTGCCTGTTTCTTTTCCATTTCCTGTAACTGCATCGCCTTAGTTTGTTGCAAACGCCCCTCAAAAAGATAGTTAAGACACCCTCGAAAACTTTTACCAGTTCCTATTTTACCAATCATGATATAGCGTTTTTAATGTCCTTAACCAACGTTTGTAGGCTCCTGATCTCTTGGTTAAGCAAGGCTCTTTCCATCCCATTGAGATCGTTTCCCTGGTTACGCTTTTTAGCAAGCTGGTTAATATTGGCAGCAATATGATTCAATGTCCCGGTCAATTGCAGCACTGACCTCGGTAGCGTTCGTACCCTGATCACCGCCCGGTTGTGTAAACCAAGATCACGAAGAAATACGGACACTGTTTTTCCTACATTCCGGGCATTTGCCTGAATGATCTTTTTCTCCAAAAGGTTGCACATAACACTTAAAGCTTCGCTTTTTTTATGCGTCAACTTAGGGCGTCCACCCTTGTTGATTCTGGCCTTTTTTTCATTGCCAACCGTTCTACTTCTCTTTTTGATTAAGTCTTCCATAAGCTTAAATTCTCTCAAAAAATCCCCCCGAATGCGATAGCATGAGCGGGGGCCAGCGAGTTTCGGCAGGGCCGAAACATAGCTGGCTCCACTTTGGGGCTAATGCCCCTCGTGTTACCCGGATACTTTGTATCCGGGACTTGCGACTTTTCCATTTGGTTTGATTTTAGATTTCGGGCTAAAGCCCGAAATGCTTATTTGCTTAATAAGTTTTTGGCCTTTTTCGAGAGGCGGTCAACTGCTGTACCGCCTCTTCTCTGATTTCGTCCGCTGTCTTCTTCCGGCCAGACTTAATCCATTCCGTCAATTCCGATCGATAGAAATACAGCCGTTTACCGCGCTTATTCACGGGGATTTCTTTACGGCATACTTTGCTGTAAATTGTAGGTACGGACAGATTTAGAAATTTGGCAGCGTTAGAAATGGTCAGGAGTTCTTCGTGTTCGGGTGGCTGCTCATGCTGGTGAAGTAAAAGCTGTTCAATGCTTTCAAGCTTATCCTGAAGTTTGCTTACCGCTTGCGGTAATTGGTCAAATGTTAGTGTTTCCATTGCGCATTATTTGTTTAATGCTGCAATTTTAGCGGCTTGTTTTGCTGGGTTACAAGAGGGTAAACTGTAACCTCACTGCAACCCACTCATTTCTTTGTTATCTTTTGTTGCGAGGTGTTGGTAGGATATAAAATTTATCGTCCTTTTGTTCAATTTTTAGGATAGGGGATTTGCAGGGTCGGGTTTTGGTAGACATTAGACCGTTGAGATAGCCCTCTGTTAATTCCCTTGCTTCGGCGTGATTAGAAAGATAGTTAAATTTAGGAGCGATCCATCGCTCCAGGTCTGCCATCTGGCAACCTACGATAAGCCGGGCATCAAATAACTGCTTGAATACATCGGCCAACTGATTACCAAAACCACGAAACACAAGCGGTCTGTCGGGTGCCTCATCTGATAATAAAAGCCCCTCAAGTTTGGGGTGATCTGCGGAAACGAAATACTCTCTTAATAAGTCGAGCAATTGCGAAGCAATACCCGGTTTAAAAGTCGGGTAGCGATCTATTGATTTAGTGGGTGGTTCATTTTCAAACACCGCTTCCGGTGCTTTACTTATTTTTGGTTCTGTCGGCCCATCAGCCTGAATAGCTTCTTGCTTTTTACCATGAAGTGATTTTTGAAAATCTTCAAATGAAAGGTGTTCTTTGATCGAATTTTCAGCAGCATAGATTAGTTCCATCAAAAACTTCTCGCGTAACTTAACAGAATCGCCCAAGTCTTCAGCAAATTTGGAGGTCACTTCGACATCAGCACTATCAGATAGCAGATTATTCACAATAAACAAATATTCCAAACGGACTGAAAATATAAAAGAGCGGTCGTAAACCATCTTCATTTCCGAATAGTGCTGATTGTAATTCCCCCAAAAATCTTTAAACCGGCTGCGAACTTTAGATAATTCAATAAGTTGAAGTTTRATACGCTCTTTATCCAACGCTATCAGATCAATGAAAGCCATATCCTTTAACACCCTTAGTTCGCTCCTGTAAGAAAACGAATCATAGTATTGGGTTTGGTAGGTTAAATCATAGGTTTTAACACGCTTCTTTTCATTCGTGCCGGAATCCATTTGAATATTATCTTCGACAATACGCAGGTCAAAAGTTTGGATGCGGGTTAGAAATTCTTTTAAATGCTGCATAAGTTGACATTTCCTCAGCTATAAAATTAAATAATATAGCTTTTGTTTTCGAGCTGTGCAGATTCGGGAAGATCATCATATTACAATGTTAATCCAAAACTAATAAACTTGTTCGCGAGCGGTAATGTGGTACATAAGTTCATCAGCATATTATACTGAACTTTTGCAGCTCGGTACGGTTCCTTAGGTTGCAAGTAGAGAAAAATACATATTTTTGATTCAGTCATCTTATTTTGACTTTAGCCGCCACTTAATCTTAACATGGACGTAAGTTTTTTTACCTGGAATATCAAAAACAACAAGGACGCTAATTTCTTTAGTGATTTAAATTCGGAATTGGTGAAATGCAAAACCGATGTTTTAATATTACAGGAATGTTATAAAGAGCACCCTATCAAAGAGTTGACTGATTACTTCGAAATACCAGAATTTTTAAAACATCCAGATAGAAAATACGTCAGAATATTCTTAAAGAGAAAGACAACCCTAGCAAGAGATATGCCGACATCTAATCTGTCTAATAAACTTAGATGTATAAAATTAACTACCCCCAATGGCTATGATTTCAATTTGGTTGGTGTTCACCTATATAGCAAGACAGGAAGTGATGACGCTGACCAATTTGAACTCAATCTAACAACAGCATCCCTAATCACGCAATTCGAAGCATTGTCAAAAACAAAAAACACAATTGTAATCGGTGACTTAAACCACCATCCCTTCGATATCGACCTGCAAAGCACATTTATATTCAATTCATTAAATGACAGGCAGTTGATAAAAGCTCTGAAAACTAAAAGACATCTGTCAGTGGATTACCCATTCTACTATAATCCAATGTGGAACCTTTTAGGTGATCACAATTATAATGGAAATAATTTAAAGGTACCTGGTTCATTTTTTCGACATTCTGATAGGAAAAGCATATTTCATTGGAATTTATTGGATGGAGTATTATTAAGTACTCCAATGATGGATACCTTAAACTTAGAATCATTAAAAATTTTAACTTCAATAAACGGTAAAAATTTAGTGGATTATACCAAAGTATCAAACATCCTTTCTGTGCTTACTTCTGGATTTTCTGATCATTTACCAGTAATGTTTACTATCAAAACTAACTAATTATGAGCGATAAAATATGGAAGCTTGCTTCACAACCTAATCCTATTAAGAGTCCATATGAAATATTGCTGGAATATGGAAGAAGATTAAAAGAAGACACGAACGATTTGTTTTGGGGAGATATTGTGCAAACTGTAGAAGCAGAAGGTTTATTGTTATGGTCTTTCTATGTAATTGTTCCTGAGTTAAGAAATTACAGCCATCGGCTATTTGAAGTAAAGCAGCTGTCAATAGAAAAACCATATCCGGTTACAATGACATTGTTTGCGTTTGACCCCAAAAACAATCAGATTGAAACAAACGTTGGTTTTGAGAATTTCAAGACTAAATTGGAAGGATTTATTACTCATCCATTAACTGCTTATATTTTGAATGCTTTAAAAAATCAGTCTGATATTTTTAAAGAATATGGAGAAGAATAATGAAATTAAGTTGTATCACATTTAATATTGCTATCGTAAATATTGGATATAAGGGAATTTAACCGCAATCAAAAATTAGCACGCCCCGAAAAACGCTGCTAAATTGTGAAGGCTCTCTTTCTCTTTGAATAAATCCACTTTCTACAAAGGCACAAATAAAGTTGTTGTAAACGACAATGTTAAATTAAAATTACTCGGACTCATCTTCGCTGTCTGGATTTGAGAATTATAAGTACCCCAATTGTGAGTTCGCAAATTTCACAAAAAAACTCAATTACACTTAATCTAATGACCATTGCCGATTCCCAAGGTGCACCAAATCGTTAATTTCAGACTATAAATACTATGAAAAATTGTAACAAATAAAAATTACTTGTCTACCGCGAAGTGCAAATAATTCAAAAATGTGTGAGAAATGTGTGAGAAACAAAAAACCCCACTCGCCAGAGTGGGGTTAAATCATTGATTTTGAGGCTCCTGAGGCTGGGCTCGAACCAGCGACCCTCTGATTAACAGTCAGATGCTCTAACCAGCTGAGCTACTCAGGACTATTTTCCGTTTGGAGTGGTGCAAAAGTATAATTTCTGCGGTAATTTCACAATATTTGCGACAAAAAAAATTAAAAATATTTTACATGAGTTTGTTAGTTATTGGTACTGTGGCATTTGACGCTATTGAAACACCCTTTGGGAAGACAGAAAAAATCGTTGGCGGGTCGGCCACCTTTGCAAGTTTGGGCGCATCTTACTTTTACGATGATATAAATATAGTTGCTGTGGTAGGTGATGACTTTCCGAAAAGCGAAATCGAAGACCTTAATAAACACAATGTAGATACTGAGGGGCTGCAAATTAAAGAAGGCGAAAAATCATTTTTTTGGAGCGGCAAGTACCATAATGATATGAATAGCAGGGATACGCTGGTTACCGAACTGAATGTTTTGGCCGATTTTGACCCTATCATTCCCGATTCATACCAGGATTGCGAGTTCCTGATGCTGGGTAACTTATCGCCACAGGTACAACAAAGTGTTATAAACCGGTTAACCAACCGCCCCAAACTCATTGTAATGGATACCATGAACTTTTGGATGGACATTGCACTCGATGAGCTTTTAAAAACTATCAGCATGGTTGATATTTTAACTATTAATGATGCCGAGGCTCGCCAGCTATCAGGCGAATTCTCATTGGTTAAGGCGGCCCGCAAAATATTAACCATGGGACCTACATATCTCATCATTAAAAAAGGCGAGCATGGCGCCCTCCTTTTTCACGAGGATAAAATATTCAGCGCACCCGCCCTGCCACTGGCCGAAGTGTTTGATCCTACAGGCGCGGGCGACACCTTTGCCGGGGGATTTATTGGCTATATGGCCAAAGTGGGCACAGTGAGCTTTAATAACATCAAAAACGGGATCATCTTTGGCTCGGCACTGGCCTCATTCTGTGTTGAAAAATTTGGCTCCGAAAGATTAAGAAATTTATCGCAACGGGAAATTGCAGCCCGTATACAGGAGTTCATAAGCCTGGCAAAGTTTGAGTTATAAGAACCTCATGCAGCCAGCTCTAATGGAGAGGGTTTTTGATTTGCAGATTTGCATATATTTTGAAACCTACGAAGTTTCCAAAACTTCGTAGGTTTTCTATTTCGGGGCTATTTAAGTTTTCCTACTTTCTCAAATTTTTCAAACACCGTTTCTGTATGCGGAGCATCCACAAGTTCAGGTGTTAAATCCTGACCGGCCCAATGCTCATAGTGTTTGCCGTTTCTCCATAGGCGGCTTTCGGTTACATCGTATATAATGCCTTTATAGGCCACCCAGATCTGCGGCTTATCCTGCCCGTTACGAAGAGCAAGTTGTGACCGGGTATATTCAGGCAAGTGAGTCATTAGTTTTGTTTTTAGCCTTAAAATATTCAAAAAAGCCGATGTTCATCAACAGCAGGGCCATTAAATAAAAATGATCTTCCACAGGGATCGTCCCAGCCCTTATGCCTAAATTCTCGTTATTATTGTAAATTACTATCGGTATTGAGGTTAAAAAACCATTTACAATATAAAACGGGATAAGTGCAACTATATAAGCAATATAGAAGCTGTTAAGCCAATTTACCTTGATAGCGTATTGTAATATCAACATCAATACCAATAATAGCCCCAAAGTAATTGCTGTATAAATCCTGTCATAATAAAATATTAGCCCGGATATACATAACATAACTAATAAACTATTGATTATACGGGTTAACGGGGTATTTATACTCCACCTGGTGTAATAGTTTAAACAGGCATATATAAAAAGGCATGCGAATGGCACTGTTAAAAAAAACAAGACTTCCTCCAATGGTAATCCCCAAAAGGTTATGCCAATGATGTAATGCGAATTGAAAGCCCATACCCCTTTCTGGGTGAACAATACATCCCAAAACAAAAAGAACAGACCTGTTATCAGCATCCCCGGCCAGGTGAATTGCCAGCTTTTGTAAAAATGTACTTTTTTATCAAACGATAAAACAACCGGAAAAAACACCGTAAGTAGGTTTATAAGCAGGTAAGTGTATTTCACTTTAATTCGGCTAAATGTTTATTCAGGTCATCATTTTGAGCTTGTGTGCAACGTTTGGATTGGATCAGAAATTTAATTATGGCAACGGTAAGCTCCTTATCGGCAGTGCCATAATTTTTTTTATCTAACTGGGCAATAATATCTTCCCTGTCGGCAGCCAGATCTTTATTAAAACCTAAAAAACCGGGTACATTATGCTCAATAGAAAAACGCATAAACCGGATCTCTATATTATGCGGATCGGCATTTACAGCTGCTTTAAGAGTGGTTTCAGCGTTATTTAAATACTTGAACTTAAGGTAGGGGTTCCAGGAATGTTTGGCTTTTAATGCCAGCAAAGTCCCTTTGTAACCGCAAACCAGTCCTGTAGGGTTCTTTATAGCGGTCAGGTTTTTGTACAATGAATCGGTGGTTTTGCTGTTATCTATAGCTATTACCAACTGCTTGCGTATGTTTTTTAGATTGAGGTCATCAGCCTTTACGTTTTGTGCAATCAGCAATAAAAAAAACGGGACTAAAAAAAATACACGTTGCTTCATCAAATCACATTTAGTTTTTGTTGCAATACAGCTTTAACGTATAATCCTATTTTGCGGGTATCAGAAATACGGATTCTTTTTTGAAGGATAACATTTGCCGGTGTATAGCTTATTTTTTTAAACAATTGCAGGTAGTATACATAGGCAATATAAACACCCAGCCGAGTACCGTTGGGTAACCGTTGTATACCCTTAAAGGCCTCGTTGAAATCCTTCTGAATGTCTTCCTGGATGCCTATTTTATCCTGCTCGGTAAAATTATTAAAATCAACACCTGGGAAATAGGTTCGGCCACGCTCTTTAAAATCCGACCTTATGTCGCGTAAGAAATTTACCTTTTGAAAAGCCGCACCCAGGCTTCGGGCCTGGGGCAACAGCACATGGTAAAGGCCATCGTCATTATTAGTAAAAACCCGCAGGCACATCAACCCAATTGCCTCCGCCGACCCATAAATATAAGTGTTATACTTTTCGCAATCATACTGTTTTTGGTCGAGGTCCATTTCCATCGAGCGTAAAAAAGCATCTATCAGGTGGTGGTCGATAGCATACCTGGTAATCACCTGTTGAAAAGAATGAATAACCGGGTTAAGGCTGATGCCATCTTCAATTGCCTTAAAAGTTTCCTTGCGAAAATCACTGATGAGCTGCAATTTATTATGTTCATGAAAGGTATCCACAATCTCGTCGGCATATCTTACAAAACCATAAATGGCATAAATAGGATAACGGAAACACTTATCAAATGCCCTTATCCCCAAACTGAAAGAAGTGCTGTATTTTTGGGTGATTAACTTACTGCATTCAAAACAGGTCTCATCGTACAGTTTCATCATTTGCAATGCCGTTGTGTTCAAAAATACAAAATCGCATCCGTATTGTTTTTTATCCGCACAAAACAATTTACCTTACACGAAGATTGGGTTCGGGGTGCGTGTTACGAGGGGCGGGATTAGGGCGGTTACAGCAAACGCGAACCTGGCAACAGGAACCACTACAAATGAACAATAATAAGCACATCATCGTTATAGGAGCGGGTTTTGCCGGCTTGTCAGCTGCCTGCGTTTTGGCTAAAGAGGGGTTTAAGGTTACCATACTTGAAAAGAATAACCAGCCGGGCGGCAGGGCAGGGGTTTGGGAGCAGGATGGCTTTAAGTTTGATATGGGCCCCAGCTGGTATTGGATGCCCGATGTAATCGAAAACTTTTTCGCGCTGTTTGGCAAAAAAACATCCGATTATTACCAGTTGGAGCGCTTAGATCCGGGCTACCGTGTTTATTTTGGCAAGGATGATATTATGGATGTGCCTGCTGAGATGGAAGAGTTGGAAGCCCTTTTTGAACAAACAGAGCCCGGCAGCAGCACAGGGTTAAAGGAATTTTTAAAACAGGCCGCCTACAAATACAAAGTTGGCATGGGCGAATATGTATTTCGCCCTTCGCATTCCATAACCGAATTTATCGATTTTAATCTTATCAAAAAAAGTTTCAGTCTGCAGTTGCTGGGTAGTATGAGCAGGCATGTGCGCAAATATTTTAAAAGTCCTAAGCTGATAAAGCTATTGGAGTTCCCGGTGCTGTTTCTTGGCGCTACTCCACAAAATACACCGGCCATGTACAGCATGATGAACTATGCCGACCTTGCCCTGGGCACCTGGTACCCCCAGGGTGGCATGAACGAAATTGTAAAAGCCATGGTAAGCCTTGCAGAAGAACTTGGCGTGGAAATAAAGCTGGATACTGAAGTAACCAAACTTGATGTTGAAAATAAGCAGGTAAATAGTGTACAAACCAATAAAGGTGTTTTTTATGCGGATTTTGTGATAGCCGGCGCCGATTATGAGCACGTTGATCAACACTTGTTAGATAAGCAGCACCAAAACTATACAGCGCAATATTGGGATAGCCGAACGATGTCGCCATCAAGCCTGTTATTTTATATTGGCACCGATAGAAAAGTGGTGGGTATCAAACATCACAATTTATTTTTTGATGAAGATTTTGAGCTGCATGCCAAAGAGATATATACCACACCAGTGTGGCCTACCAATCCGCTGTTTTATGTTTGCTGTACCTCAAAAACAGATAGCAACGCAGCGCCCGAGGGGGGCGAAAACCTTTTCTTCCTGATGCCTATAGCACCGGGGTTGCATGATGACTGTGTCTTATACACATCTCCGAGCCCACGAGACTATAGAACAT
>NZ_JBFUKX010000087.1:0-10408 GCF_056400605.1 Mucilaginibacter sp. P5_A4
CGCTTCCACAAGCTATTAATAATATAAAAATCACTTAAAAAATTAAAACTATGTTAATCGTATTAGAAGTTGCCGCGTTTTTAGCAGTTATCGTTTTACCTTTAATTCCAGCTAAAAGAGTTGCGAAATAATTGGGTATCACTTCCACTGTCAATAATTCAATAATCATTTTAAAAATTAAAACTATGTTAATCGTATTAGAAGTTGCCGCATTTTTAGCAATTATCATTTTGCCTTTAATTCCGGCTAAGAAGGTTGCAAAATAATCAGGGGTATTACATTTATTTGTAAACAATAGATGGATAGCATTTGGGCTACCCATCTTTTTTTGTTTTATAGGGTTAGGAGGGATAAAAGAGCTTAAAGCGGAAAGCTCAAGGCAACAGGTGCGATATATTTATAATGGCCTATTCAAGCACTGTAAGCTTCACCGCCGATTTATTTTGGCCATCATGATAAATACGGTGTGTTGCCTTTTGAAAATCGGCATCTGTGGCCTGGTATATATCTACAAATTTTTGTGGATTGCGGTCAACCAGGGGGAACCATGAGTTTTGCACCTGGATCATAATGCGATGCCCTTTTCTGAAAGTGTGTGCTACGTCAGGCAGGGCATATTTTATTTCGGTGACCTTGCCGGGCACAAAAGCCTCGGGTTTCTCAAACGAGTTACGGAAACGCCCCCTGAAAACTTCACCGCGAATCAGCATCTGGTAACCGGCAAGGGTTACATTTTTAGGGTTTGGAATAGGGTTGGGGTAAGTATCCGGGAAAACATCAATTAATTTTACCACATAATCCGCATCCGTACCTGTAGTTGATGCAAACAGATCGGCCATTAGGGGGCCGGTAAGGGTCATATCTTCGGTAAGTGTATCAGTTTGGTAAACCTTAACATCAGGGCGGCGACCAGCGAAACGTTGGTCGTCCAGCATATACTCCCGTGTGCGGCTTTTTTGTATGCCATCCTGGTAAGGCACAGGAGCATTTGGGTCGCTCACATACTCATCAAAACTATTTGTGGCGGATGGGGCAGTGAACGAAAGTTTACTATCAGCCTGAAAATATAATGTTTTTTCGATGGTGTTTTTTGGTGGCCAGGTATCAAACTTTTTCCATTGGTTGCTGCCGGTAATAAATATGGTTGCTTCGGGCAGGTCCATGGAGCCTTCATCTTTTAGGTAATAATTAAAAAAAGGAAGCTCTACGTTTTCGCGGAACCATTGGCTTGTGTTCGATTCAAAATTTTGGTCGGCAAAAAGAGTTCCATCCTTACTTTCCCAGCCGCCGTGGAACCATGGCCCCATTACCAGCATGTTTTTATGACCTTGCGGATTTTGCTTTTCTAAGGCATTGTAAACATGTAATGCGCCAAAGCAGTCTTCGGCATCAAAAAATCCACCAACGGTCATGGTAGCTGGGGTGATGTTTTTTAAGTGCGGACGGATGTTCATCGCTTTCCAAAACTCATCATAATTTGGATGCGACATCAGATCGTTCCAAAATTTAATGGAGTCGCCCATGTAACGTTTTTTGAAATTGGGCAATGCTCCCATCTCCAGGTAAAACTTGTAGTTATCTTTAAATGCGGGTTTAATATTGCTTTTAAACTCTTTAGGGGTAATGGGCCTGGGGCGGGGCACACCAAAGCTGCTATAAAAGTTAAAGGCATCCATCATCATGAATGCGCCATTGTGGTGAAAATCGTCGCCAATAAACCAATCGGTAACCGGGGCCTGGGGCGATACCGCTTTTAATGCAGGGTGCGCGTTTGGTAGCGATGCGGTTGAGTAAAAGCCGGGATAGGAGATGCCCTCAATGCCCACTCTGCCATTGTTGTTGGGCAGGTTTTTTATAAGCCAGTCAATCGTGTCATAAGTATCGCTGCTTTCGTCGATATCTGTTTTCTTCTTTTTGTTATCTATAATAGGGCGAACATCTATATAATCACCTTCACTCATCCAACGGCCGCGTACATCCTGGTAAACAAAAATATAGCCTGCTTTGGCAAATAACATATTTTGGCCAAGGGTACGCCTGTATTCATTTGCACCGTACGGAGATACTGTATAAGGTGTCCGGGTCATCATAATGGGATATTTTTTGGATTGATCCCTGGGCATGTATATAGAGGTGAATAGTTTTTTACCATCGCGCATGGTAATTAGCTTTTCCATTTTGGTATAATTTTGCCTGATATAGGTAGAATCATCAGGCGGTTGGGCGCTGGCAAGGGCACACCACATAGTAAGCCCTAAAAAGAGGAGCAATTGTTTCATAAGTCGATCAGTTAAATTATTGCAATTTAATCAATCGCCCGGATTTTGGCTAAGTGCCACTTTATTGTTACAACAGGCTGCATAAAAAAAGTCACCCGATACTGCTCAGGCGACTTAAATTAAAATATGTGGTTGCTGTACAGTTATTTGCCTTCAGCAGCGTCTTTTAAATCCTGGATAATGATCTTATCCATTTTCATCATGGCCTGCATTACCCTGCCCGATGTTTGCGGATCGGTGCTGTATAGTAATTCGCCCAAAGTTTCGGGAACCACCTGCCATGATAAACCAAATTTGTCTTTCAACCAGCCGCATCTTGATTTTTCTCCCCCTTCTGATAGTTTTTCCCAAAAGTAATCTACTTCATCCTGGTCTTTACAGTCAACAAACATAGATATGGCCTCGGTGAATTTAAACATGGGGCCACCGTTAAGTGCCATAAATTGTTGGCCGGCCAGCGTGAATGTGCCGGTCATTACTTTTCCCTTTTCACCAGGGCCGGCATCGCCATAACGGGCAATATTGCCAACTTCCGAATTTTTAAATACAGCAGTATAAAAATTTATAGCTTCTTCGGCCTGGTCATCGAACCATAAAAACGGGGTGATCTTTTGCTTGATTTTCATAATGGTTTTAGTTTATTAATTTGTTAAACAAATATACCTGCATTAGTCTCGGTATAAATGGTGTGATCATGACATTTTAGGGGGTTAATTACGAAATGAGTATGATTTATAAAATTCAGCAATCCGCTAATATTCAATTAACCAATAAGATACATTTTTCCTGGGGGTTATAAATTAAAATTCGGGTAACATACCGGATACATAAGCGCTGTTTAAGCTGTTTATTCATAATTAGTTAATTTTTTGGTATCACTGTAAAAATCATGGCTTAATAAAGCCGGGATAGTTTTGCAAGAAAATTAACTTAACAATGGAAAAAAAATTACTCAAAATTTCCCGATGGTTATTTATTGTACTTACTTCGGTATTTACTTATAGTGGCTTATACGCCCAAAATTTAACTATCAGGGGTATAGTTTTAGATGAAAATAACCAACCCTTCCCCGGGGTGAGTGTCCAGATTAAAGGAACTCCCACAGGTACAGTTACAGGTCGCGAAGGCCGTTTTACCATCGGTGCCGAAAAGGGCCAGGTTTTAATCTTTAAATTTCTTGGTTACACACCACAGGAACTTGAAATTGGCGCCGATCCTAATCTTTCGGTGCAAATGAAAACCGATTCAAAAACTTTAACCGAAGTTGTGGTAACGGCTTACGGTATTAAAAAAGAAGTAAGAAGACTTGGTTATAGCATTCAGGAAGTGAAAGGTCCTGATTTGGTAAAGGCCCGCGAACCAAATCCAATCAATTCCCTGGCCGGTAAGGTTGCCGGTTTAACTATTGGTACAAATGCCGAGTTATTAGGCAGACCGGAAATTGTTTTACGCGGTAACAAGGATTTGCTTTTTGTAGTTGATGGAAGCCCGATAAACTCTGATACCTGGAACATCAGCCCTGATGACATCGAAACATATTCGATTTTAAAAGGCCCCAACGCCGCTGCCTTATATGGTTCAAGAGGTATTAACGGTGCAATTATCATCACCACTAAAAAAGGAACTAACGATAAAAAAGGCTGGGAAGTTAACGTAAATAGCAGTACATTGTTTGAAGGCGGCCTTATTGCAGCCCCTGAAGCACAAACTGAATATGGCCGTGGTAATAACTACCACTATGAATACCAGGCGAAGGATAACAGCAACGTTTATGTACCATCGGGCGATGTTTTGTATGATAATGCAAACCGCTTAGGTGAATATGGCCCCCGCTTTGAAGGGCAGCTGTTACGCCAATACGATAGCCCTTACAATACCGTTACAGGTGTACGTACACCAACTCCATGGTTAGCCCGCGGTAAAGACAACTTTGCCAATTTTAAACAAACGGGTATTATATCTACCAACAACCTGGCGGTTGCGGCAAGTGGTTCAAACTATAACATCAGGTTGTCATATACCCACATGTATCAAAAGGGTATGTTCCCTAATACCAAGTTAAACTCCGATAACTTTAGCCTTAACTCAAGCTATAACATTACTCCAAAACTGAGCGTTGACGGAAGTATGAACTTCAACAAACAGTATACGCCGAACATCCCGGATGTTAGTTACGGACCAAATAGTTACATTTATATGTTTAAGGTTTATGGTTCTGCAGACTACGATGTACGCGACCTGGAAGATATTTACAAGGGCCCCCAGGGCGTTCAGGACTTAGTGCAATATGCACAGGAGTACGGCCGGTTAAATAACCCTTGGTTTATGGCCAAAAAGTGGTTACGCGGTCACGATAAAACTGATATTTATGCCTATTTAAGATTAAACTATAAGATTACTAAAGATTTGAATGTAAGCTTGCGTTCACAGGTTTCAACCTGGAACCAGCAGAGAACTGAGCAGGTTCCATCGTCTGCTAACTTAAATGCTTATACATCATGGTATAAATTTGGCTGGTATGGTGATTACCGCGAAGACGACCGGAAGCTGTTTGAAAACAATACCGATTTACAATTGAATTACAATAAAACATTTGGTAAATGGGTAATATCTGGCTTAGCGGGCGCAAACTCACGTACGTTTACATATAATTCATTCTACGGTACTACAAGGGCCTTGGCCGTGCCTAACGTTTACGTATTGTCAAACTCCTCACAAGCTCCGCTTTCTTACACCTGGGATTCAAAAATGCAGGTTTATAGCGGGTACTATTCATTTGATTTTGGTTACGATAAATACTTCAATATCAATACCACCGGCCGTTTAGATCATTTATCAACATTGCCTAAGGGTAACCAAAGCTTTTTTTATCCTTCTGCTTCAATTTCAACAGCGGTGTCTGATTATGTTGAATTACCTCATGCCATCAGCTTTCTGAAATTCAGGGCATCGTTTGCAGATGTAAAAAGCGGCTTAACGCAGTCAACCGTAGGTACCGCCTATAAGCAAGTTACGGGTATTACTACAAGCACGCTTTTAAATTATGGTACAGAACTATACAGTTCATACGATGGCCCAAGCTACACCAACCAGGATGCAGCAGCATACTCTACCTTATATAATAACCAGGCTTCAGTTACTTATTCAACGGTTAAGGCTAACGCCAATTTAAAACCTTTAAATAGATTATCGTATGAAGGGGGTATGGATATAAAATTCCTTAATAACCGCTTAGGTTTAGATGCTACTTATTTTTATACCGAGAACGGGCCGCAAATTTACCAGATACAGGCAGCCCCATCAACCACATACACTGCGGGTAATCAAAACGCGGTTACAACCAAAAGAGCAGGCTTTGAGTTATCATTAACAGGTTCGCCGTTCCGCAACAAAGATGGTTTTTCATGGGATGTGAATGTAAACTATTCAACGTTTAAGGAAACACTTCAAAAAATTGGTTATGGAGGTTTAACAGATATAGCATTATATGCTAACCACACCAATGCAGAAGGCAGCAGGGTTGATGAAGTGTATGGTACTAAATTCCTAAGAGATGGCAGCGGCAATATTGTGTATGACGCGAATGGTGCTCTTTTAAAGGCTACTGGGTCTAACAGCCAGGTATATGGCGCATTAGGCCATCTTAATCCTGATTTTACCTTTGGTATTAATAACAGGTTCTCGTACAAAAACATAAGCTTTAGCTTCCAGGTTGATGGCCGTATAGGTGGTGTTATTTATGATTATAACTACTATGCAACAAGGCAAGGTGGTAGTGATCTGTCAACCGTTCAGGGTGCTATTGGCGCTGCACGTTTAGCAGAGTGGAACTCAACCAAAGTTGGTACGCAAGCACCTACTGCATCGCTATTGGGTAACGAAAGTGGTGCAGGTGTTAAAATTGTTAGCGGTACGCCTAAATTCCAAAATGGTGTTATCTCTAACATGAGCGAACTTACATTTGCTCCTAATACAACACCTATTACAGTTCAAGGTTATTTAAACGGTAACGTTAAATCTATCGATGAAATGTACATGATCAGCCGGTCATTTGCCAAATTACGAGAGGTAACGATTGGTTATAATGTTCCATCTAAATATCTGCAAAACAAGGCTATTAAAGCGATATCAATCTCATTGGTAGGCAGAAACCTGCTATATTTTGCAGCGCGTAAAGATTTTGATATCGACCAATATGCTTCTGGTTACAATGCGTCTGACGGTACAACCGGTGGTGCCGCTGCAAACGGTGCACTGCAAAGCACAACAGCGCGCAGGTATGGTTTTAACCTTAACGTAACATTCTAAAATATTTTATAAAACATATTTATAAAGATGAAAGCTTTAAAATTAATCACAGCTGCGTTTGTATTGACAATGTCAATCACGGGTTGTCAAAAGGGCGACCTTACGTCAAATCCCAACGCGGTTAATGCAAACTCGGTTATCCCGGTTTCTTTAATTGTAAACCACCTCACCGCCGTATTGGTCAGGTCAGAAGAAATGCCATTTGGCGATGTTAATAAATCAAACCAGTTCCAGGTTTCTAACTACGCCAAATACTGGGGTACCAATGAGGATACCTGGTCGTACAGCGGGCACAGTTACGAATTATTAAAGTATGCCATACAGTTAGAGTACCAGGCACAGGCGCAGTTGGGTAATAATACCAATAAATATTTTGCCCTGTCTAAGTTCTTTCGGGCATACTCAGCTATCTGGTTGTCGCAAAGGGTAGGTGATATCCCAATGAGCCAGGCCGGTGATATAAAGTATTTAACCCCGGTTTTTGATAAACAGCATGATGTTTACCAGGCATCGTTAAAGTTATTGGATGATGCCAATACAATTTTAGCCGGGGCCGGAAGCCCTGGAGCCATCTTTGATAGCGGCGACATTTTTGGACTTACTAACCTTCAATGGCAAAAAGTGATCAATACTTACAAATTAAGGGTGTTGATTAGCCTTAGCAAACGTGCCGACGACAATGCAGATTTAAATATCAAATCGCAGTTTGCAGCAATTGTTGGTAATCCAGCTACCTACCCGGTAATGGCAAGCAATGCCGATAACGTAGTTTATAAGTTTAATGCAACCAACCTGTACCCAATTTTTGCTGCCGGTAGCAATTCATACAATAACTTTATGAACGTTGGTAAAACCGTATTGGATATAACCACTTCTACAAAAGATCCGCGTACCTATTTAATGGCTACGCCGGTTACCAATACAAACGTTGCCGACTTTTCAAAATATCTTGGCGCTGACCCGGGTACTTCCCTTGCAACTTTACAAAATGAGGCTGCAACAGGTAAATACTCATTCTTTAATGCGGCACGTTATCTAGGCAATTCTACAGGAAGTACCGCCGAGCCGTTTATTTTTATTGGTTATCCTGAGATGAGCTTTAACATTGCCGAAGGCATCAACAGAGGCTGGGCGCCAGCACTTACAGCGGCCGATGCCAAAACCTGGTACGATAAAGGTATAGCAGCCTCTTTCAGCAACTTTGGTTTAAATGTTGCCGCAAATTCAACTGTTTCGGTATCTGATGTGGCGGGTAAAAGCCTTGGCACCGTTACAACAGATAATGCTACATTTCTTGCTAATGTAAGCTATAACCTGGCTTCACCTGCTGTTGCTCTTACCCAAATTTTACAACAAAAATACGTAGCGTTCTTTATGAATTCTGGCTGGGAAGCCTATTTTAACCACCGCCGTACCGGCTTACCGGCATTCAGCGAAGGTGGTACAGGTTTAGGTACCGCTGGTGGTAAATTACCACATCGCTGGTTGTATCCTTTAGATGAGATCAACGCTAACAACGCCAACTACCAAAAAGCGATAAGCAGCCAGTTTGGTGGTACTGACGATGTGTTTAAAGATACCTGGTTAACTAAGTAAACACACACTAATCTAAATACATTAAACAGGGGTTTAGCAATAAGCACCCTGTTTTTTACATTAAAACGGATATGAAAAAACTAAAATTATTGCTGATAGCTGCATGTATTGCAACGGGCGTTAACGCGCAGATTGCCGATAGTGCAAAACGTAAAGTTGAACTGCAGGGAGCCGTAAATTTCCGCGATCTGGGTGGTTACACAACAACCGACGGACATCATGTAAAGTGGGGCGAAATATATCGCAGCGCAGATATCAGCAAATTAACCGATGTCGACCTGGCTGTATTAAAGGCCAAAAAAATAACCTATGATGTCGACCTGCGTGGTCATAAAGAATCGGCTCAGGCGCCAGACCGTATCAGCCCGGGAACTAATTATATTTTGGCCCCCGCCGGTAGCAACAATTTAACCGAGTGGATGAAAGGGATTGTGCATCTTAAAGGCAACGGCGGCGATTCATTGATGGTTGATTTTTATAGCAAAACCGATTCTTTAGCCGCTCGCTACAAACCTTTTTTTGCTAAGCTGATGGAATTACCCGCAGGCGAAGGTTTGGTTTTTCATTGTACTGCAGGTAAAGATCGTACCGGGATAGGCGCGGCATTGCTGCTTTACAGCCTGGGCGTACCTTATGATACTATCCTTAAAGATTATGAAGCCACAAACTATTATCGCGCGACCGAAAATAAAAAGGCGACCACAGGTATGGTAATGGCAATGCATGTTGATAAAAATGTAGCCAACGATATGATGCTGGCTAAACCCAAATACCTGGATGCAACATTTACCGCAATAAAAAAACAATACGGTTCTGTGGATAACTACCTTAAAACGCAGATAGGCTTAAGCGATGCCGATATTAAAAAGCTTAAAAAGAAGTTTTTGGAATAACTCTTGAAGCCAAAAGCAGAATACCCAAAGCCTAAAGCAAGAACTTGCAAGTTCAATTTTTAAAACAGAAACAAATGATTTAATAAAAAGCTGCCACTACAATGGCGGCTTTTTCTTTTTTATTGGCCTTTTAATATTTATCCTTAGTTTTAGATTATAACATAATCAAAACTTTTATGATAAAAAATTATCTTAAAGCCATTACGCTCATAGCTTTTAGCTGGTTATGTGCCTGCAAACAACCCGATGCTCCACAGCAAGGCGGTAGTAGCTTAAGCAGCTATTTCCAGGATACCACAGCCGGTGTAAAAAACGGCGGCGTACAGGTGGTTACAATCAATACGCCAAAAGGCAAATTTCACATATGGACAAAAAAGATAGGCAATAACCCTAAAATTAAACTGCTGTTGTTAAACGGCGGTCCGGGTGCTACTCATGAATATTTTGAATGTATGGAAAGCTTTTTACCCGCCGAAGGTATCGAGCTGATTTACTACGACCAACTGGGTTGCGGTAACTCCGATAATCCTAAAGATACAGCCTTATGGAGTTTGCCCCGCTATGTAGAAGAGGTAGAGCAGGTGCGCCAGGCTTTAAACCTGGATAGCAGTAATTTTTACCTGCTGGGCCATTCATGGGGCGGTATTTTGGCTATGGAGTATGCCCAGAAGTATCAGCAGCATTTAAAAGGGCTCATAATATCAAATATGATGATGAGCATACCCGATTATGGCAAATATGCCAATGATGTACTGGCCAAACAGTTTGATCCTAAAGTTTTAGCACGCATCCGGACTATTGAAGCTAAGGGCGATTTTAAAAATCCTGAATACATGCAATTGCTAATGCCAAACTTTTATGCCAAACATATCTGCCGCATTCCGCTTGATAAATGGCCCGAGCCGTTGAACCGCTCCTTAGGTAAATTGAACGAATCGTTATATGTAACGATGCAGGGGCCAAGCGAATTTGGTGTAGCCGGTAAATTGTTAAACTGGGATCGTGTGGCCGATTTGCCCAAAATTGCTGTTCCGATGCTGAGCATTGGTGGGCAGTACGATACCATGGATCCTAAGCATATGGAAATGATAGCCGGCAAAGTTCAAAATGGCAGTTACCTGTACTGTGTAAATGGCAGCCACATGAGTTTATATGATGATCAGCAAACTTATATGAACGGGCTGATTAAGTTTATGAAAGGAGTAGATGCAGGGGAAAAGAAAGTTAAGATTTGAGGTTGAGTCATAACCTCCTAAAACTCAAATCGGTCTGGTGTACAATTATGTACCAGGCCGGTTTTATGTTTATGAGCGGTAATGGTATAAGTTAATC
>NZ_JBFUKX010000088.1:0-10062 GCF_056400605.1 Mucilaginibacter sp. P5_A4
CGCAAGGTTCAGCTTTACAAAAGATGCTTTTTTTCCACACTTTAAATATTTAATGGCACTTAGCTGCGCATAATGAATTGTTTTTGCTTTGTGCTCCTGCGCATTTTTAACGGAATAGTGGTGCAGGTGCCCGGTCAATTTTTTTACGATAGCCTTTTTGGGGAGAATCAAAGTTTCGTGCACAGGCGGTTCAGTCCATTTTACCTGGGTACGGTTAAAAAGGCGGATATGATGATCCCGTCCCCAATTACCAAAGCGGACGAGCTTATTACCATAATAAGCTTTGTAGTTAATATCGTAAACTACCTTCTCATCCTCAAATTTTAATGCTGCTATTGATCTTAAAAGTGCATCATCCGGTATTTCGTCGGCATCAATACTCAATATCCAATTGTTAACCGCCAAATGAATTCCTTTGTTTTTATTAGCACCATAGCCATCCCAGGTTTCTTTATAAACCCGGCATCCGTTTTGGGCAGCTATTGCTATTGTACCGTCGGTACTGCCATTATCTATTATAATAATATCGTCGGTTATCTGCTTTAGCATGGGGATACTTTTGGCAAGCATCTCGGCCTCGTTTTTGGTGATAATAACAACAGAAATTGGTACCATTAGATTAAAGTTTTAGCTGTACCTGCAAATCAAGCAACAGGTATCTATTATTATATCGTTGATTTAGTACAAAGGGTTGCCCATAATGGAAAAACTTATTTCGGTTAATACCTGTTAAGCCATCTCAGTACATCATTATATGGATACTTTTACATTATGAAAACAGGAATAAAAGCAATTGTTACCGGCGCAACAGGGATGGTAGGCGAGGGGGTGATGCATGAGTGTTTGCAAAACCCTGATGTTGAACAGGTTTTGGTAATTAACAGGAAAGCATCGGGCGTTTCTCATCCCAAATTAAAGGAAATCATCCATGCCGATTTCTTTGACCTGTCGGCTATCCGCGATAAGCTTGCCGGATATAACGCCTGTTTCTTTTGTCTTGGTGTAACCTCTGTTGGCAAAAAGGCTGATGAATATTATAAGCTTACGTATACACTTACCATGCATATGGCCGAAACATTGGTGAAATTAAATCCAGATATGACTTTTTGCTATATATCCGGAGCTGGTACCGATAGTATGGAAAAAGGTAAAGGCTGGGCTGCAGTAAAAGGTAAAACCGAAAATGACCTGATGAAATTGGCATTTCAACAGGTTTACGCGTTTCGCCCCGGCTTTATTAAACCAACAGAAGGTTTATCAAACGCCCACAGCTTTTACAAATATATAAACTGGCTGTTCCCTATTGGCCGTTCGCTTTACCCAAATGGATTTTGCACGCTGAGGGAGCTGGCCACTGCCATGATACATGTTGTTAATCAGCCATTTGTTAAAAAAGTAATAGAGGGAAAAGATATAATTGCATTGRCAAAGTAAAACAGTAATCGTTTTAAAAGGCTATCTTTAGCAACAACCGTATTTACTTGTTGCATACTAACCCATCATTTATTGAAAGATCCCTTTAATTGCCTTATAGATAGCTATATAGATGATAATGTTGGTATTGCCGACCATTTTTTAAGTGATGTACTTGCTGCCGATCTGAAGCAAAATCTAATATCTCTTTTTCAGCAAAACAAACTCCTTTCTGCAGGTATTGGTAACGAGCATGTTGTAGTTAATAATCAATTAGTACGTGGCGATAGTATTTACTGGCTCGATCGCAAACACGATACAGCTTGTGAAAATGATTTTTTTGACCTGATGGATGGTTTTGTGAGTTACTTAAATCAAACCTGCTATACCGGCATTACCAGCTACGAATTTCATTACACATTATACGAAAAAGGCTCTTTTTACAAAAAGCATCTCGATCAGTTTCAGAATAACGATAGCCGTAAATATTCCATGATCATGTATTTAAATACGGAATGGGAGGCCGCTGATGGGGGAGAGCTGTGCATCCATCAAAACAATACCAAACAAACCATCAACCCCGAAAATGGAAGAACGGTATTTTTTAAAAGCAGCGAACTTTTACATGAAGTTTTATGTACGCAGAAACCAAGGATGAGTATAACAGGCTGGCTAAAAGTAGATCATTAAATTTAGTTAAATAATAAACGGGATTATTTAATCCCGTTTGCCGAACCTATATTCCAGTTTACACCAACCGCAACACCTGTTGATTTAAGATCAACCCGGCCATTACCAATGCCGGTAACCGGCAGCTTCATATACGGCTGAACAACCAGGCTGAATTTTGAATTTATCCTTCGCTGATAATTGGCATTAATATTAATAACGCTAAACAAGTGCTTATTTTGATTTTTAAACTCCAGGTTGTAAGGTTTCCACCCACTTTCGGCCGAATAATCAAACCTGTAATTTTCCTTCAACATAAAGTACGAGGATAATCCAGTACCCAAAGCTATGGCATTGTTCCCTTTTGAATATAGTTGATAACTTATATTTAAAGGAATATCAAGAACCTTACAATTTGCCTGGATATTGGTTGGCGTTATTGATGGATTATAAGATGATGAATTATAACTTCCACTGCTGCTTGAATATGGCTTAATTGCATAAGCAGCACCAGTACTTATAATCAGTTTCCTGGTTAAACGTACCGAAAATTGTATGCCATAATTAGTACCGGTTTGGCTGTGATTAAATGAGTTAACCGCATTAGCATCAGATGCAGCCAATACGCTGATAGAAAATTGCGGCCGGTTCCTCACCGCAGAGGCTTTAACTGATGCCATTTGTTTTTTTGCTTCCTTGGCAGCAGCCTTTTGGGTTATTGTATCAGGTATAGCCTTATTATTTTTTACGCCATTATTTGCCGATGCAATTTTATTTTTTTCTAAAACGGTATCAACCGCAGCTGTATTTGTTGTTTGCGTTTTGTTGTTTGCCAGGGCATTGTTAGTTGCCAAATTAACAGCCTTATCTTTTATAGTATCTTTTAATGTTTTACCAGCCATCAGGTTATTAGCCCTGGCAGCAACAGTATCCATTGGCAAACTATCATAACCTTTAAATGGTATTATATCAGAATACGGGTGTTTACGTCCTTTAGCAGGGATAGTTAATGGCAATGGCGTTTGGTTTTGTGTACTATTACTTCCTAAACTTTCTTGTTGAGGTTGTAGCTTAGCGGCAGGTGTTTTAACCGGATGATCATTTTGACCGTTATCCTTTTTGGGTTGATTTTTAGTGTTCTTGCTCTGTAAATTCGTATTCGTTGGATCTGTTTTTTCTTTATTATAAAGGTATAAGCCGATAGCAAGCAACAACAATGCTGCAATGCCCGATGCGTAATAAATTATACGGAACAGTATTGCCTTTTTATTGGATTTACCATCCAGCAACTGTTCCATTGACTCCCAATCCTCCTCACGAAAAGCAATATGATCTTCAGAGCCGGATATCCCGTCTTTGAATAATTGATCCAATTTATTTTCGCTTTTCTTTTTCATTTTATTATTAATTCAATCAATACAGACATGCTTATGCTTATTGCACCTATTGCAACAATGTTATGTTGTGAGTCGCCGGAATTTGCTTCCGGAAGCCGTCTGGAATTGATGACCATATTTTTTAATTTTTCCCTGGCTTTAAACAGGTTTGATTTTGATGTACCTGTACTAATACCCAGTTGTGTTGCTATTTCCTCGTGCGAAAACCCTTCAATAGCAAAAAGGTTAAACACAGTACGGTAGGCATTTGGCAGCTGCTGTATCATCCCGATAAGGTCGTCGTAATTCAATTTCTGGTCGGGTAGATCATTATGCCCTATATCTTCAGCAGCATCCAGATCATCGTTAAGTGAAAGCTTCAGGTTACTTCTGTAATAATCAACCGAGGTATTCATCATAATGCGGCCAACCCACGCAATGAAAGGCCGACCTGTATCATATTTCTGCAGGTTGGTGAACACCTTTAAAAAACCCTGGTTCATAATTTCAGAAGCTTCATACCTATTACCGGCATAGCGCAAGCATATACTCATAGCAAAGCCATAAAATGCTTTATAAAGCATCTTTTGGTCCTTTCGGTTATGCTGTAAACAGCCTGCAATCAACTCTTGTAGTTCTGCTTCTCCCATATAGCGGGCTTCTACCTTATTTTAATTTTCCTTATCTGCAGTTAACACGATATTAAGCAACTAAAGGTTGCCATGATGTTTACTTTTTTTCAGTGGTTTTTGAATCTAATAGTGAAACCTTGTTTTTATATTTAAATATATAGAAAACAAGGCAATGCAACAAGCAGCAAACCGCTGAAACTAATTTGCTTTGGCATATGGATAATTAATGCCCCGCTGAATCAGTCATGATTTTCTCTCATATCAACCATTGTCCAGTTTTCCTGAACGGCTTTTGGGCCACCATTATATTTTAAAGTGATTTGAAAATTGGTTTTAGTCTTTCCTCCATTTTCATCAATCGAGGTAACGTAAGATCTAATAACAAATACCGAATCAGATTTTTTGGCAAACTGATAACGGTCTTCAGCAAATACAATATTTTTTTCTTTTACCGTTGGGCTAACGTATTCTTTGGCTATCTGATAGGCATCATCGCCGGTTGGAAATGTCCTGAAAGATAAAGTAGACGATGAGCCGCCCGAAGTAGCAAATTTTATTATTATCGCCATAAAAATAACGCCAAAAGCTCCCAACATCCATCCACCGGCAATAGCCGTTTTCTTTTTATGCTGCTTGCCGATGAGATAAGATTGCTCAGGCATTACTTTAGGATAGATCCTCTCCATCAACTTAAGTTAAATGATGCTAAATGTATAAAAAAAACATCAATAAAAATCAAAACAACGCCTGGCGCCGGCAAATTTGTGATAAGTATCGGTTCGCGAGGGGAGGGTAGTTTCATAACCCACGCTTCCTTCTGTGGTTCCACTTGTATTACTATAGTTAACGCCCGAAACGGGGGCATCATGACTTACACCAAATCGAAACTTTTCTCCACCTTCTTTACTCATAAAAATATCAAAAATGAGCGAAAATGTAATGGCTGTGGGGCCACCTGAACCACTGGTACGAACCCACAACCCGGCATTGAGATTGTGCCGCTTATACTGTAGGCCTACATTTATTGATTGTGCAGTTGATTGTTTGTAAAAAACTACCGAAGGAATAAAGAATGATTTTTCGTCGTCATCAAGGTTCTCATCCCGATTTAAATCCCAGCGATAGCTTATATGCGCGGTACCTCGCATAGGCAATTTTGCCGGTGTTCCGGTGAAAGATTCATTGGGGCGATTAATATGCTGCAGGGCGCCACCTATATTAAAATCACTTAAAGCCAGGTTTACACCAGCTCCGGCATCAAAATAAAACCTGTTATCAAAAACCGGGGGTTCCGCACTTGTTCCTAAACCGGGGATATATCCCAATCTTGGATCTATCTGATCGCTAAATACCAATTTACCCCAGTTAACAGTACGATTGGTAATTCCGGCTTGTAAACCAAATGATAAAACAAAGTCATCTGATCCAACACTATATGAATAAATGCCGGCTATGTTATTTTTAATCAGTGCGGCTGTACCCTCATTGCCCCGTGTAAATATAAGGCCTATACCACCACCAAATTGAGGGATATTATAATCAACCGATGCTGTAAGGTAATTGAATCCTCCGGGTACCGAAGTATATTGATTACGATAGATAAGATTCATACGCAGATCGCCCTGAAACTGCCCGTTCAATGCTGGGTTAAGATATACTGGAGAATTGAAAAACTGCGAATACATGTGATCCTGGGCATAAGATAATGAAACACACATGAGTATCATAATCAATAAAATAAATCTCCTATACAAACTATGCATTAACTATCTTATTAAATGAATTGAACCTGTTCGTTTGGGCAGTGAATTATTATATGACATGCCTTTCCATTCGCTGCCATTTATAAATGTTGCCGAGGCCTGCCATATATAAACTCCTTGCTGTACCGGCATACCTTTAAAAGTACCATCCCAACCATCGCCATCAACCGGGGTTCCTTTAGGATCTGTTAATTTATTGGTTTCCCATAGCAGCTGCCCAAAGCCGTTAAACACTTGAAGGTGCCATTGTTTAATTCCCGATCCTTTTCCGCTAAATTTCCTCAACTCTGTAGTGCCGCTGGTTGGCATAAAGGCATTTGGTAAATACAGTTCGCCGGGTATGCCGGTTATACGCACATAATGAACCATATTGCTATCGCAAAAATCTGCTGTGCTGGTTATCAATTGTACCTTGTATTTACCGGTATCAGCGTAAGTATGTGACGGGTTGGTTTGACTGCTTGTAGAACCGTCTCCAAAATCCCACAACCAGTGAACCGGCGCACCAGTGGTTAAATCAACAAACTGGAACTGATAATTTGGTATGCTGGTTATAGTATCGGGTTTGGCGGTAAATTGGGTTCCCGGAGGAGCAGTCACGTTTATATAATTTGCTTTTATTAAACTATCTGTGCAGCCGGTTAAAGGATTGGTAGCAACAAGTTTAACCGTAAAAGGAGATTTATTATAGCTATAAGTATGAGGCGGGGGAGTAAAACCTGTCGCAGTAGAACCGTCGCCATAATCCCAGGTATAAGATAATGCAACGGGTTGTGTATTAGGGTCGGCATAGGTAGTGTTGGTAAATGTAACAGTAGCATTTTTACAACCCGTTGTAACAGATGCTGTAAAGTCTGCTTTTGGAATATCATAAACCATAACCCTGTTGGTTGATTTAGAGGATTCGACACCCGAAGTACATTTACTTGATGCTGTAATGGTTACATAAAATAATCCGGGGGTAGTAAATACATAGGGTAAATTGTTGGTACCGGCAGTAGTGTTGGTAACTACGGCTCCATTATCATCATAAATGGTATAATAAAATGTATCGCCGCCTGATGAATTATTTACAAAAGTTACATTTAAAGGGGCACAACCACTGTTTTTGTTATCCAGGAAAAACATATCTGGAGTAATTGTGGGAGCCGAAACAGTAATGGTGCGTTTTAGGGTTGTATCGGTATTGCCGCAATAATCCTGGGCAACCATAAATATGGTGTACTGTTTGGTACGCGTTGTGTTCAGCGGAGTATCAAATTTAAAGTCACTTTTATCTGTGTATACCTTTGATTCTAATTCAAGTGAACCATCATACAGGTAGTACGTGTATTGTAAATTTTTTCCGGGTGATGTATTTTTACCTGTCACTAAAAAAGGTGAGCAACCCTCAACTCTATCTGGAATTAACCTGGCATTTGGCTTTGCCGGACTGATCTTTACCGAATCAAGGTAGGGGGGAGCAACGTTACAATCACTTACTATACTTAAGCTTATATGGTAAACCGTATCCCTGCCATCTGTTTTGGCCAAAAAAGTATGTGTGGGGTTAGTGCCTGTATCCGTTGAGCCATCACCAAAATTCCATAAAAAAGTACCGTTTGCAGGTTTTGATGTATTGGTAAACTTAACATCCAGGTTACCGCAGGCCGTACTTTTATCTTTAGTGAACGATGGGGTAGAAATAGCAGGGGGGATAGTTACCGTAAGTACAAATACAGCGCCTGCACAACCCGAATTGGTTGATGTAATATTATAGGTAACTGTTGCATTGGCATTAACATCGCTGTTTGTCAGGATATCATTAATTAAACTGCCGCTGCCATTTGTTGTATAACCAGATGCACCCGGAGTTGTTTTTGAAGCATCCACAACCCATGTAAATGTTGTAGCCGGTTTAACAGCAGTAATGGTATAATTGAGCGCCACACCGGAACAGGTGGTTTTTATTGGCTTACTTGTTATAGAATCAGGACTGTTTATAATAATGGTAGTTGGGTCTTTTATAGTATCGCAAGGTGCTGCCAACTTGGTTATACCCTCAAAAACCAGTATTACCTTACCGGCTTTTATTTCCTGGGCAGATGGGGTATAAACTGTCTGAGCTGAATTTTTATTAGTGAAGGTACCGGTTCCGCCTGCCCATTGCATTTTAATCTGCGTATTATTAGATGTGCCGTTTARACTGATAGGCGAACCAGCACACACAGCGGGATAGATACCGGCCGTAACCGTTGGCGCCTGTATAAATTCTATTTGCTGACTATCTGTGGCAGGCGAACCACAATTGTTTGTGTTTGTTACTGTAACGGTATATTTTGCATAATCGGTAAAATTAATTACCGGATATTTTGAAGTATCGGCCGTACTATTAATAAAGGTATAATTACCGCCGGTGACCTTCCACTTATAGGTTGCCGGGGTACTTTGAGATGAGCCCGATAAAGTAGTTTGGGTTGCACTATTGGTTTTATTATCAAACTTAAGGGTAGTATTGGTACCACAAAATATAGTGTCCTTTGATAACTTGGCTACCGGTACGTCATTAACCACAATAGTTTGAATATCGGGATCCTGGATCAATCCGCAGCTTATGGTTGAAATAGCCAGTTTTACCTGGTAAACACCTGTTTTGTTAAATAAAAACTGCGGCGCCTTACTACTTGCATTTGTTCCGTTAGCATAACTCACCGGAGCCGGACCGGAAACCGTCCAAACATATTTGTTGGTAGTATTACAGTTTGAATCAATTTTGGAAGTATTAACCGGGGTAAGCATAAATGGAATACAACCCGAGTTAACCAGTACCGAAAATTTGGGCACCGGCGGTTCCTGGATACAAATATCCTGCGTAACATCTGCAACTGCACATGAGCCGGTATTGCTTTGTAACTGCAGGGTTACTTTATGTGTGCCCGTTGTAGTGAAGGTATATAAAAAGGGATCGGATAATTTATAATTCACGGCTTTGGTTACACCATCAACAAGCCACGTATAACGCGCCTTTGTATTTGTACAGCTTGCTGATGTACTGTTGGGATCATCGCCAGGAAACGAATTGTTGAGAAATTGGATAGATGTGTTTATACAACCTGCAACGGGTATAAGCGGAATGTTAATGGGCGGACTTATCACTTTGGCATAACTGGCAACCGGCGTTCCAACATTACCGCAAAACGGGCTGATTAACTGAAGTTTTACCTCAAATGAATTATTTTGCCCTTTTACCACATTTCCGCATGAGGCTTTAGTATACTGATGCGAAACCTTTCCGCCAGCCGCTATTAACTGGCAATAAGTATAGGAAATTGATGGTGTGCCATCGCCCCACGTAACGTTGTATAGTAAACCAGGATAGTTATTCTTTATTACGGTAGGATCAATATCATACGTTATATTGGTAGCCCCACTACCCAAACAAGCTGTAGTACTTCCTTCAACACCAAAACTATTATTAACTATATTATTAATTAAAGCATACGTATAAGTACCTATCGTTCCGCCCTTTACGGCTTTAACACTAATGGTATAGTTTGATGCTTTAGCCGTAAAGCTACCATTATTGGTAAAATCCTGGTTAGCAGCCCCTTCTGTTGTTTGCGAAAGCTCGTTATAAAAGCTTGCGGTAACAGTAGCACCGGTAGTTGATGTATTTATAAAATTGTAAGGTGAAGAATTGGCGCCGGAGCATGATCCAAATACTTCCGGAAAATTAGCATCAATAGATTGAGAATTTAAAGCTGCTGTAACACCAGTGCCCGCAATTATAGAAATAGCTGTAGAAGCAGAACTTGTAACGGCAGGGCTTGTTGCAACAACCCTAACTAAATAACCTGAACCAGCCACCGTACCCGCCGGGATGGTTCCGTTGACAAATGTTGCATAGTTACCCGTTGATTTGCCTATTAGTTTCTGCGATGCGAAACTGCCGCTTGCGCTGGAAAGGTAAAGATTAAAAGTATTGCTTGCATCAATACAGTTACCACTTGCCTGAATAGGTACACTTATGGTTGATCCGGGAGCATATGGACCAGCATCGACATTACCGATAGTGATAGTTTGTGCGAAAGAGTTAAACGAAATTATATTAAATAAGGCTAAAAAAAATAAATTTTTAGTAAATATTTTATCCATCCGGTCCTTTTTACGGTGTTTAATTGCTTAAAGTTTAATAAACCGAAGCAATGTAGCAAATATCAACAAAAATTT
>NZ_JBFUKX010000089.1:0-9312 GCF_056400605.1 Mucilaginibacter sp. P5_A4
CACAAAAGCCCGGTATCGTAGTTTTCAACAAAAAGAAAGGAGGCTGCAAAAAGAAAAAAAGAAGCAAAAAAAGAAAAACGCATTGAAATATGGAAAACTGAAGGAGTTTCCCACATTCCAACACGACAAGCAAGCCACAACAATTATTCTTTATCTTTAGAAAATGGTAAACCCTATTCAGGACTAAAATAAAGTGTAAACTAAACACCGTACTAATCAGTAAAAGTGTAAACTTTTTTCAGGACGAGACAGAGTGTAAACTAACAACAAGACTAATCAGTAAATGTGAAACTTTTTTCAGGCCGAGAGAAAGACTACTATAACCTTACCTGCGGTTTGTGTCCTCGCAAATCGCATATTATTAATTGCAAGGGCAATGTAGAAATGGTTGTTTACAGGACACAAAAAAACAGAATTATAGAGAAAAATCAAGAAATGTTTGAGATTAACACTGATTAATTCAGGAAATTAATTTGCAAACGCATCCAGCGCTGCCGTTGGTTTTCCGGAATTATCAAAAGCGCCTAAACCGTAGCCCTGCCAGTTATTGTATGACTCCGGCTCCCAATAAAAAACGCCCTTGCCGCCATTGTTATTAACGGATTTTACTTTGCTGATGATATCTGAAAGAAAAGCCTTGCCCTCTGTTGGCGCATCGGCCTCCATCCCTACCTCAACAACCATAACCGGGGTTGAATAACGCGAAACCATATCGTTCATATTGGCTAAACACTGCGTAGTGAGGGTTTGCCAGTTTGTTTTTGATGGATAAAGCGACATGCCTATGATATCCCATTTGGCGCCGTTGGCTTTCAACCCATCAAACATCCAACGGAAAAGATTATTATCATAACCATTGGAGAGATGCACTATTACCTGCGTTGCAGGGCTCACCTCTTTAACTGCCGCGTAACCGCTTTTAACGAGGGCGGCAAAATTAGCCATACTTTTTGAGGCGCGGCCGTCCTCCCATAGCATGCCGTCGTTGGTTTCGTTGCCTACCTGTGCCCATACCGGTGTTATGCCATTGTCTTTTAGCGTGTTCATCACACTTTTGGTATAATCGTGCAAGGTGGTAGTGAGCGTGGCAAAATCAATGGCGACCCAGGCAGCGGGTTTGGTTTGTTTACCAGGATCGGCCCACCAATCGCTGTAATGAAAATCTATCATAATTTTAAAACCCTGAGCCTTTGCACGGTTAGCTTTTGCTACCAGGTCGGCAGTGTTACAGTAACCATCCTTTGGATTAACCCAGGCCCGCAGCCTTATAGCATTAAAACCCAGGCTCTTTAATAATACAAAAAGATCCTGTTGGGTACCGTTCTTATCATAAAACTTAATGCCTTTAGCTTCCATTTCGGTTACCCAGCTGATATCTGCACCCTTGGCGATGATTTCTGGTGGTTCAATTATAACTACGGGAGTATTTGTTTTGCCTTTTGAACAGGAAATACCCAGACAAAACAGGATCAAAAAACAAGAGCGCAAGATCTTCTTCATAATAGACACAAATTTAAGACACGAATTTCACGAATTGGTTCGAATTTCACGAATTAGATCCAAGCGTCATTGCGAGGTACGAAGCAATCCCCGCCTTACAGGGCAGCTTTGCAAATCAGATCTGCATAGTCGGGGATTGCTTCGTACCTCGCAATGACGGTCTGTTTATTTATTTTAAGACAGATCATATGCCGTCAGTATTTGTGTTAATTCGACCCAATTCGTGAAATTCGTGTTTAATTATAGTTTACCTGTTCTTGAAGGAGCGTTAAGTGTTGATACATAATTAAAGCTTTGGGTTTGATCGCCCAGCTGAATCCTGAACTCCCCTGCTTCGGTAACGGTTTTGCTTACATCGTTCACAAAAGCAAGGTCTTTAGGCGTAATTTTAAAGCTTACTGTTTTTGTTTCACCAGGTTTTAGCGAGATCTTATCATAAGCCCTTAAGCGTTTGGTATCCGGCGCTATACTGGCATATAACTGGCTGATATATAACAATACAGATTCTTTACCTTCCAGCTGCCCGGTGTTTTTCACGTCAACAGTGATTGTTAACGTTTCATTATCTTTCAGCTCTGGTTTGCTGATGTGCAGGTTATTGTAGCTGAAAGTGGTATAGCTTAAACCGTAACCAAATTCATACAAAGGATTGTAACCGTGTTTATCATCCGGATTACCATTCTCTAAATTTTTGCGGTAATAGTTGTTTAACGAATTAGTGAAACGCGGATAAGTTATAGGCAACTTACCTGATGGGTTTACATCGCCAAACAACACGCCTGCAATAGCATCGCCGCCTTCGTTACCCAATAGATAGGTCATGAGGGTAGCTGCTGAAAGGCTTTCCGCGTCCGTTACAATTCGTGGACGACCTTCGGCCAATACCAATATCACCGGCTTACCTGTTTTGGCCAGGGCCTGTGCCAGTTGAATTTGCGCGCCTGGCAGGTTAAGGTCATCAATATTACCAACGTTTTCTGTATACGATAATTCGCCAAGGCAAAGCACAATCGCATCGGCTTTTTGCGCGGCTTTAACGGTCTCATCAACATTTTGAAGGCTATCAAATGCCGCACCGGCTTCATAGCTTACATTTTCTTTACCAATTTTTTGTTGGATAGCTTCAAGGATGGTATTCTTGCCGGCAGCAAACTTGTCGGACTCATCTCCCTGCCAGGTGTAACTCCATCCCCCATCCAATGAACGCATGGTATTGGCCGTAGGGCCGGTTACCAGTACTTTCATACCTTTTTTAAGTGGAAGTATATGGTTGTTGTTTTTTAACAATGTAATAGCCTCATTAGCGGCTTGTACGCTTACCAGCCTGTATTCCTCTGATCCGAATTTTGGATAATCAACAGGATTACCTACCGGGCGCTCAAATAAACCCAATTCGTATTTTACTTTTAAAATGCGGTGTACTGCCTCGTTGATCCGGGTCATTGGTACTTTGCCTTCTTTAACCAGCTCAATCAAATAGGTAAAAAAAGTATAATCATACGGAACCATGCTCATATCCACACCCGCGTTAACAGCTATCATTACCGCATCTTTTTGAGTAGCCGCTATATGATGACGATCATGAAGGTATTGGATATCGCGCCAGTCGGTTACGGCGATACCATCAAAATGAAGTTCACCGCGCAAAACATCCGTAAGCAGGTATTTGCTGGCATGTACCGGCACACCGTTTATCTCGCCAGAGTTAATCATCAAGGTTTTAGCACCTGCTTTTACAGCTTCGGCAAATGATGGCAAAAAGTATTCGCGCATATAACGGTCCGGAATCCAGGCCGGGGTGCGGTCTTTACCGCTCAATGGGAAGCTATAACCCAGGTAATGTTTCATACAGGCGGCCACATGGTATTTATCGCCTACATCATTACCCTGGTATCCTTTAATAATAGCCGCGCCCATGGTTTTAACCAGGTAGGGATCTTCGCCAAAAGTTTCATAAATACGCGGCCAAAGCGGCGACTTGCCCAGATCCAATACCGGCGAATAATTCCATGGAATATAGCTGGCGCGGGTTTCATAGGCGGTTATCTGTCCGGCTTTGTAAGCTATATCCCGGTTAAAGGTAGCAGCAACCGCAATCTCCTGCGGAAACAAAGTACTGCCGGTTGTATAAGTTACGCCATGTATAGCATCGATACCATAAATAACCGGGATTTTTAAACGATCCTGACCGGCAGCTTTCTGGATGGCCGAGATCACATCGTACCAATGCTCACGACTGTACGCGTGACCGCTTACATTGAGGATTGAACCCACATGATATTTCACGATAGCTTCTTTTAACTTATCCGCATCCAGCTGATGATCAGGCACATTTGTTTTTGATACTACATCCGAGGTAACTTCGGTCATCTGGCCTACTTTTTCTTCCAGTGTCATTTTGGCTATCAGCGCATCCACTCTTTTATCGATGGCGCCAACTGATGTGTTTTTTTGAGCCTGTACAGCCGGGGAAATTGCGTTAAGCAAAAGCAAACTGGCCGCCGTTATGTAAATTTTTCTCATATGTTTATTTAATTTGAGCTTTCGATATGTTTATTTATTTGATCCTGGTTTATTTGTATGCTTAATTCGTGTTGTAAGGCTTCTATCGCATTAGCCAGGTAGGCAATTGGGGCGTTCCAGTTTATAGTAACCTCGTTAGCGGCATAAGCCCTGGTATCGTCTATATAAGCTTCATCCGGTACTTTAGACGGAACTTTGATCCCGTCCTGCACCCCTGGGTTTGGCCCGCCTGCCAATAAACCGGGGACAGGATCAATTACACCATCACTTGCCGAGGGCCGATGATGCGGGTTCATTGGTGTTTTACTGCCGTAACCGGTTACATAAGAGTAACCAGCAGCATTTCTCCCTAAAATATAATCAAGGTTGGCCAAAGCATTATTCAGGTATTTTTTATTATGCGATAATTTATAGGCCTGAATTAATAAAACTCCTTCGTTTGCAGCATCAGAATTACTGCCCCAGCCAAAATGTTTTGCAGATTGTGTCATAGCCGTTTGGTAAGCATTGTCATCAACACCATTGATCAACTCGTCCGCAGTATTCAATAATCTCTTCTTTATCTCCGGCAGCTCATTAAAGGGTTTAACATCCGTGTTTTTTATGAGCGTGTAATACCCCAGTAATTTTACCTGCCCCCAGGCTGGCACCGGCATTTTATCATCAGGAAGCAGGTTAATGTTTTTTAAATAGCCACTGTCATTTGTGCTTACAAATAATTCAGATGCAGCCCAGATAAATTCGTCGGTAAAATCATTATCGCCGTAGCCACCGGTAGTTATGGCCGGATTAAATTTCTTATTCATTTCATCCTGCCGGTAAGCTACATTGGGATTTTTTTGAGCCCATATCCAGGCCGTTTTGGCTGCGTTAAGGCATGAATCGGCCAAACCTGGCGTTTGTGGTGCAAATTTCTTAAAGATTCTTGAAGCCTGTGCCATAACGGCGGCAAAATCTAATGTTGCAGCTGTACCCTTTTGCACCACGTAACGTGGTGTGCTATCCTTATCGGGCATTTCAAATTTATCAAAAGCAGCATTGGTTAATTTGTGGTAAACGCCGCCATCGTTGGGGTCCTGCATGGTGAGCATCCAGCGTAAGTTCCATAATACCTCGTTCAACAGATCAGGCAGGCCGTTCCCGCTTTCAGGGATATTGAGCTTTATTGAATTCATGTGCGTTGGGAAATCCTCGTACAACGAAAGCAGGGTACTTGTAGAAATACCGCTGTTTACAATATATTTATTATAATCCCCGGCATCGTACCAGCCCCCGGGCGACGAAATAATTGTACCGGCAGGTCGTTTTTCGCTTGCGGCAGACGGATGGATCAATACCTTATTGTCAGGATGCCCTTCGGCCCTGGCCCATTTGCCGGCATACTTTTGGGTTAAGGGGGTTGATGCCCGCATAAAATAATAGGCTTTGATAACAGCACCCGCCACCTTTTCATGAACGCCATTTTTTATCCTGAAAGGATAGGAATATCCCACACCTGCAATATAAAGCCGGTACTCCCCTGGTTTTTCTAATTTGCTGAAATCGGCAATATAGGTTGTTTTACCTGCAAAGGAGGGCTTCACCGATGGCTTCAGTATACTGCTGAATACGGGATGCTTATTTAAGGTTACAACAATAAATTTGCCGCTATTACTACTTAATACAATCGCTTTTTTAATGGCACCGGGATAAAAGCCAAGCTGATTCAATCTTATAGGGTTGGATATAGCATCTTTTGTTTGTGCCGATGCGGTTTGCAGGATAAGTATTGTTAAAACAAACAGCACCCCTTTACCCGCTGCATTTTTCCTGGAATTAAATTTTACATGCATTGTATAAACACATTTATAGGTTTTTTTTGTGTGATAATGGATTTATAAATGTAGGTGTATTTTTTACAATAAGCATAATACTATTATGGCTAATTTGCTTAAAAATATAACACAATAAAACATTTTATAAATGCAATTGATTAAGGCTTAACGCAGATAAATAAACCCAACCTTTAAAAACACCCGGCACAATAAAAAAGACCCACCGAAACGGCAGGTCTTTATTTATATTACCGGGCTGAGCCCTAAATTTACAACGAAAATAATTTATAAGCCAAAGAAAGACTGAACAAGCTTACACGGGTATGAGATGCATCATTGCCGTAAGCAATTTTATTAAGGCCGCCTTCATATCGTAAGTCAACCGAAAAGTTTCTAATATCCACACCTGCACCTACCTGGATCCCGTAGTTGGCATCCTTGTAGTTTAAACTGGTTGCTTCTTTAGTGGCCCCACTAAGACTTTGGTCTTTATTTATAGCGAATGAAAAAACAGGCCCTCCATAGAAACGTCCGCCTAAACCAAAAGCGCCAACTTTTGCGCCTACTAACAGCGGTACATCAAGGCTGGTAAATTTTGCTTTATTAACGTTTCCCTGGTCATCCTTGATATCTATATTTTTTGAAGTAAAATACATTTCAGGCTGAAAATTAAAACCAAGACCACCTACCCTTGCCCATACGCCTGCCAGGTAACCGGCTTTATTGCTATTATCATATTTTCCGTTTGACGGAAAGCTGGAGAAGTTTAATCCTGCTTTTGCACCAAAAGAAAAACTTGGCAATACCTGTGCTGCTGCCATACCTGCGGTTAGCAGGCAAATAGTGAATGTAATTAAGATTGATTTTTTCATTTTTCAAGGGATTATGTTTTTAAAGACAAAAATATTATAATAATTAATAAGAGGATGCAAAAGTGGATAATATAGTTGCCACATAAATCAGAAATATCCGGTTTATAAAGCATGCCCCTAAGCCAAACTTTTTAAACCGGATATTATGAAATTAATCTGCAGTTAAAACAGAACGTTTTTATAAATCCCGCAGCTTTTATAGCGCTAACTTACCCTGGTAATAATCCAGTATTTTATTATAGATGTAACAATCGTAGCGGGCGTTGATAAGGTTTATTTTCGATCTGTCGAGGTTGTTTTTAGCCAGTACAAAATCATATGATGTTAACACACCGGCGTTGAAGCGGATCTCGGCTATCCTGAATGATTCGCCGTATGCCTTTACCTGTTCAACAAGTACGGTATAGCGTTCATAAGCTGAAGTCATATTCAGGTATGCCTGCTCTACGTTTTGTTTTAAAACTATTTTGGTGTTATTTTCTACATACCTAGCTTCCTGCAGGTTAATTTTAGCTAACGCTACTTTATTACGATTTTGAAAATAGTTTAAAATTGGAATATGTAAACTCAAGCTAACCTGTGTATTATAATTGTTTTTAAACTGATCGTAATAGCCTATGTTTTGGTTATTATAATTTGCCTGCCTCTGAAATACAGGGAGTTTAGTACCCCCGGTGCCATTTACAAACGCACCTGTAGCAACTGTTGTTGAATCAATAAAAGTTGCTTTTTGCGCGGCACTTGAGTAATTGGTAAAAATACCGCCGCCTAAAGTAAGCGTTGGCAGTAAAGCTCCCTGGGCAACTTTAACGCCCTTTGCGGCACTTTTACTCCTTAACTCTGCAGCCTTAATGTATGCCAGCTGCTGTAAAGCAGTATCGTACACCTGGTCTGATGAAGCATCAGTTTTACTTGATACATCCTGAACGCTCAGGGGCTCCAGTTTAAGGTTTTTGTTATAAGGGATATTCAGCATCTGCATCAGGTTAAGTTTTGAAACTTCCAAAGCGTTTTTTGCCTGTACCAGGTTTAATTGGTTGTCGCCATACGTACCTTTGAGGTCATAAAGATCTGATGGTAATTTATTGGCACCTTCTTTTTCCAATATATTCAACCGCTCAACCTGTTTTTTTGATACATCCAGTTGGTTAGCCACCTGGCTCAATAATTCCGTATTATCCAAAACCAGCAAATAGGCGGTAATCACGTTTATGGTTACCTGATCTTTCGCTTGTTGGAAATCCATTTTACCCGCCTGGAAAGAAAGTGATGTTTGTTTAATGTTATTTAAGTTTTGCAAACCGCTAAATAAAGTAAGATTACCGTTTAAGCTATAATTACCATAAGTGAGCGATTGGGTTACGTAACTGTAGGTATACGGGTTAAGGTTACGCCCGTTATTAATTCCATGATTAACATCGCCATTAATTGTGGGAAGCAAATACTCCTTAGCTTGTTTATAACCAATATTAAGCCGCTCCATTGCCAACTCGCTTTTTTTTACATCGAGGTTGTTTTTTATAGCAATGTCCACACACTGCCTGATGGAAAGAACAGAATCTGTTTGTGCCTGTACCTGTGTTACCGACAGCGCAATCAAACCAAAAAATATAAATTTAAAATATCGCATTACTATATGATCAGAGTTGTTTGGAGGATTCTATTTTGCCGTCGAGCAAGTTGATGATACGCGTACCGTATTCAGCATTTTTTTCGGAATGTGTTACCTGGATGATAGTTACTTTATCTTCCCTGTTCAGCTTGCGGAAAAGTTCCATGATCTCCTCTCCTTGTTTAGAGTTAAGGTTACCGGTAGGCTCATCGGCCAATAACAATTTTGGTTTGGCTATCAATGCGCGTGCAATACCCACCAACTGCTGCTGACCGCCTGATAATTGCGCGGGGAACAAATCTTTTTTACCTACGATACTAAACTTATCCAATATATCGGCTACCATGGCTTTACGTTCGCTGCTTTTAAAATCCTGGTAGATAAGCGGGGTTTCGATGTTTTCATAAACGGTGAGCTCGTCAATTAAATGGTAAGCCTGGAAAACAAAGCCGATGTATTGTTTATATAAAGCAGAACGCTGTTTTTCTTTAAGCTGATGTACAGCGTGACCGGCGAAATAGTGATAGCCTCCTGAAGGTTCATCAAGCATGCCGATAACATTTAGTAAAGTTGATTTACCCGAACCTGAAGGACCCATTATCGAAATAAATTCGCCTTCATCAACTTCAAGGCTCAAGTCGTTAAGTACATAATTTTTAAGTCCGCTTACCTGGTAGTGTTTTGAAATATGCTGAAGTGATAACATTTTTAGTTGGTGGATTTGTGGGTTGGTGAATTAGTGATTTGCATTTTAGTTAAAGCAATAATAGTGATCATTTTAATATTAAAGTATCAATAATATACCAAACTTTTAATATGTTGATTATTAACACATTACAACAAAACAAGCAAACAAAAACTGTACGTTTATGTAACACGGTGCGTACGTTTATGATACAGTGAAAGGTGAAAGGTGAAAGGTGAAAGGTGAAAGGTGAAAGGTGAAAGGTGAAAGGTGAAAGGTGAAAGGTGAAAGGTGAAAGGTGAAAGG
>NZ_JBFUKX010000090.1:0-8328 GCF_056400605.1 Mucilaginibacter sp. P5_A4
GAAATGGCCTATACAATATACAAAACTAAGAAACCATACCAGGCGGAATACTTACAAAATCAACAACAGGAGAAACAAGAATTACAAGAAGCGTGYATAAATAATTAGAGCAACCCCTAAGGGCTGCCCTAAACAGGCTAACATAAAAGCCGCCTTAAAAATCAAATATAAAATAAATCATAAGGATTACTTGCATATCAACACAGAATCTCGCAATGACGGGGGGATATATGCTTCATTAGAGGTCTAAAAACATTTAATAAATCAAATTTAAACAGCTTCTAAGATGACACCCCGGATGAACCCTTCAGATACCTATATCAAAAAGGACTTTTTTGCAATGCCGCACCGGCCGGTAAAGCAAACATAGCGGCATCCAGTTTACCGGGTTTTATTTCGGTTGCCGTACTTTCAATATAGAACTGGGCATTGTCGATAGTCATTTTTAGGGGGATGGCATTTGTTTTTGACAGCACAGTATACCAGTTACCAAATTGGTGGTTAATATATAATTTACTATCAACCGGTACCCCAGACGTGAAATAATATTTCTGTACGCCGCTTTTGCAGGTTAGCACCAGTTCATCGCATTTATAGCCCAGGATATCAATGACGGCTTTGTGCAGTTCGGTACTAATCACCTCATCGGCATTAACTGCACCATCATTCCAGAGCACGGCTTCGGAGTTACTCATTTTGCTGTAAAGCTTGTTATCTGCGTTAACGTACAATTGCCATTGCATCATGGTGCCATTCATTTCCGACTTATAATCGCCGCCTTTTATGTAATAGTTTAGGGTATTGCCCATCATGGTGGTAAACTGGGCGTCGCTTACATTGGGTATTTTACTTTTAATGGCATTGCTGTAAACTATTTTGCCTTCAAATGATTGCGCCGAAGCTATTAAACAGGTTAGAGCTAAGGATAAGGTTAGGATTAGTTTTTTCATGATTGATTTGTATAGTGTTAAAATAAGGTTTTAAATAAATAGGCCATCAGGTAATCTTTCAATTATTATTCAACGAAGGTATGCTAAAATAAAACGAGCTGCCGATGCCTGCCTTACTTTCAAACCATATAGTACCATTGTTTTTTTCTACCAGCTCTTTACACAATAACAGACCGAGCCCGCTTCCTTTTTCGCTGGCTGTACCAAAAGTTGTATAGGACGAAAATTTATCAAATATTTTTGCCTGGGCTTCCTCCGGGATGCCTTTCCCGTTGTCTTTTACAGTTATAACGATAATCGAATCCTTTTTTTCGGCAGCTATGGTAACGGTGTTACCCGCTTCTGAAAATTTCACAGCATTCTCCACTAAATTCCTGATCACGATATCAATCATCGTTTCGTCTCCAAAAACAGTTTCAGACCTGGTGAGCTCCACACCTGTTACCAACACTTTCTTTTCGGCAGCCCGTTCTTTCAACAGGGTTACATTTTGTTCAATTACCTTTTGCACATTAAAGCCGGCGGGCTTAGCCTCGATACCATCCATCTGGCTTTTTGCCCAGTACAGCAGGTTTTCAACCAAATGCGCTGTTATTTTAAGGGTATCAGCTACTTTCTCAATCCAATACTTACTTTCTTCTTCCGATAGGTCATCCTCCTTTATCATATCCATCATATGGCTGATGGTATGGATAGGCCCCCGCAAATCGTGCCCAATAATAGAAAACAACCTGTCCTTTACGTGTACCAACTCTTCCAGCTGCAGGTTTTGTGCCGATATATCTTTGTTTTGCAAGGCCAGTTGTTCACTAAGCTTTCTTTTTTGTGTGTAGTTTCTGAACAGGATGAAAGCAAGCACCAGCAAAAATATAGCGCTCCCGGTTAGTATATCCCGCCTCAATTTTACTTCCTCCAGTTTCTTCTGCCCTATTATCTTATCCTTATTCAGCAGGTTAATTTGAATTTGCTTTTGTTCCAGCTCATAGCTTGATTGGATAGTCCTGATAACTTTTTCTTTTTCCGCGGTTTTCAGGCTGTCGGTTAAGGCAACTTCAAGGTTCCGGTAGTATAGTGCTTTCTTATAACTGCCTTCTTTTTGATTGGTTAGGTACAGCACGTTGTAGGCAGTTGCAATAAGTTCAACAATACCCGATTTTTTGCTCTCTTCCAGCCCTTTTTGCGCATACAGCATACCGGCCTTGTATTTACCTGTATAATAGCAAGTAAGGGCCAAACCAGTATGGCAATAAGCAACACCTTCATCATCACCGGTTTTTTGTGCAATATCAAGCGATTTGTAAAAATAAACCTGTGCCAGCCTGTAATTTTTTTTGGTGACATAGTTTTCGCCAATGTTGTATAATGCAATAGCTGTGTTGGCGAGATCTTTTCCTTTTTTAGCTATGATCAGCGCCTGGTTATTATAAGCTATGGCCGAATCAGGCTGCCCTTTTTTCTTAAATATTTCGCCTAAGTTTATCAGCAGGCTAACTACACCCTGATGCGTGGGATCATTTTGCTTCAGGGCTATTTTATAAGCTAAGCGGTTATAATAAAGCGCTTTGGGATAATCCCCCATACTGATGTACATGCCGCTAATATTATTATATTCATTCCCGCTTAACCCTTCCATCCCCAATTTTTCGCTGATGCGCAAACATTGAAAATGGCATTCCAGCGCTTCGGGCCATTTTCCCTTGTATCCCAGGGCTACCCCTTTCGACACATATGCCAGCGCGATCCCTTTTTCAAAATGAATTTTTTGTGCCAGATCAAGCGATTTTTGCGCCATTAAAAGAGCGCTGTCGGCATTTTTACCCCAGTATTGCCTGGAAATAGCGTAGTAGGTATTTACCCTGTCGGTATCGTGTTTTGCTGTATTAAGCCGCTCAAACAACCCCTTTACTGAATTAGCCTGGGCCAGGCAGGATGATGTGGCGGTAATAGTTAGCACACTATATATAACAATGCACCTTATATACAGGTATAATTTATGCGTAAGTAAGGGTTTTCCCATACAGGATAGTTTAATTAATTGGAGGCGTTAATATAAGGCTAAATGAGCAATATTAATAAGATATTTATTTCTTATGGATTATATGAATAAGGTATTACTATATTATCCTTTATCAAAAGTAAGTTAAGGCGGCATAGGTATTTTAACCTATGTCGCTATTATCAAAAAAATATTTATCGCCATTATTTTCAATTGACGAAAAAATAAAGATTCACTTAACCTACAAAAATTAAAGGTCAATTGAAGCAATATTGAAAAAATTGCTTCGGAGTTCGATCACGAAACAATGCAGAAAACAAATGTCAGCATTAGAATAGCCAATTTACCCATATTTCCATAACTGCTTACCTTGGGCAAATTTACCAGCAGCCTACCCAAAACGCTGAACCAACTAACGGACTCTGGCCTTGGATATCAGCAACCGCCCTAGGTCAGCAATAGTTACATTCCCCCTGTCCTCCTTTAGCGAAAGAAAGTTGCGGAAATTATCAAGTCTGCGACCTCTTTAGGATGGCTTATATAGACACTATGGCTTGCTCCGTCTACTTCCACTGTTTTTTTACTATTGGCCCTTTTGGCATACATCCGTTCTAAATCCGGGTTAATAATCCTGTCGGATTTTGCCACCATATACCAAACAGGTTTTGTTTTCCAGGCCGGGTTTTGAATGATGGCATGGAATACCAGGTCGGCAGTAGGCGTCTGAGAATTAGCCATAAAATCTGCTGTGGGTTTTGGCAAGTCGCCTGAAAAATCAGCGGCAAACATTTTTGGGTCAATGTAGTCCCAGCCGTCACTTCCCTTGATCAGTGATTTATAAGCAGCCAGGAAAATTTTGCCGTTGCCAGCTTCAGATTCGCCTTGATCCGGCGCATGTGCGGCAATATATACCAGCCCGCGAACCAGGGAGTCATTACCAGCCGTTGTTATTACGGCACCTCCATAGCTATGCCCTACCAAAATGCAAGGCCCGTCCTGCTGGTTAATTATCCGTTTTACCGCAGCTACATCGCCTTCAAAGGTAGTCAGCGTAGTTTGGGCAATGCTGACCTTGTAACCTTTTTTGGTGAGGATGTCATAGACCTGCTGCCACCCGGCCCCATCTACAAATGCGCCATGAACAAGCACAATGTTTTGGATTCTTGCGGGGACCTGGGCTTGTAATGCTGAGACGAAAATCGTCATGATAAGAATAATCAGTATTTTAAATATGCGGATGCCGCGGTTGTGATTTAATTTCATGGTGTGTTTTTTAATATTTGTTTATAAAAAATGACAGAATGCCAAAAGACCTGGACCAAGCTGATAATGAATTTCAAAAGCTGAATCAACGATTATTTTGGATAGTTCATTTTCATCCATATTCTTTGCGTCCTGGCGTCTTTGCGTGAATCTTATTTTATAAATATTTATCCTGTTTAAACATCCGTTTTTGTAAACGGAAATTCTAAAATAACTTCAGTCCCCTCTGTCATTTTACTTTTTAATTTTATACTGCCGCCTAAAGCTTCAACCTGTGTTTTAACCATAAAAAGGCCCATACCCTTGCCTTCCATAGTGGTATCAAAACGTTTGTACAATCCAAACAAGTCGGCAGCATTCTTGGCGAGGTCGATCCCCTTACCATTATCTTTAAAAGTGAGCCTGATTTTATCTTCGAGCTGCTGGCCTTCAATATGAATAATCGGCACAATACCAACCCGCCGATATTTGATACTGTTTGAAATAATATTATAAAAAACGCTGTAAAGAAAACTCCGGATAGTAAACATCGAGCCAATCTCATCAAAGGCGCATTCAAAATAAACGTTTTCGTCTGCGATGATATACTGCATATCAACCTTAATATCATTCACCAGGCTGCTGAAATACACCATTTCTTTTTTTTCATTTACTACCTTCCTGGTCTGCAAAATCTGGTTGAGATCCTGGATAACCGCATCAATGTTTTTTGCCGATTGCGAAGCTTTTTCAAGTACCTCATGCATTTCATTTAATGTGCCATCTTTTTCATCAAACAGGTACGACAGACCGATGATATTGGCAACCGGCGCACGCAGGTTATGCGATATGATATAGGTAAAATGCTCAAGATCTTTGTTTTGCTTAATAAGATCGGCCGTTATCCTTTCGCGTTCAAGTTCGGCAAGCTTATGTCCTGTAATATTCTTGTTAGCCGCTACAAAACCACAATGCTTGTGCGCACTGTTTTTTACAACAAACCATTCTATCTGGTACCATTCTACGGTACCATCGGTTTTTGGATAACTTATTTCATATTCAGCACTTCCGTTCAGGATAACTTTAACAAGCATTTCCTCCATAAAAGCCCATCTTTCTGCAGTGAAATAGGCTTTCATGGGCAGACCAATCTCCAACATCTTGCTTTTCCGTTCTTCCGCATACTTCTGCGCCAGGCTATTAAAAGAAACAATGTTGAGTCCGTCATCAAACAACACGTAAGCTATATCAGTATTGTCAAAAATGGCGCGGAGGTTTGCTTCTGATTTTTGAAGCGCCTCCTGGTCCTGTTTACTCTGGGTAATATCTGTTACCATAGCAAGAGCGCCCTTGTACTTACCCGTTTTGTCAAAAATTGGATTGGCCGATATGTTTGCCCATACATCCTCGCCGCTCTTTTTTACATACCTGATATTTAAATTCTCTTTTGCCCCATTTCTTCTCCTTTCCATGCAGGCTATGGCGTATGCCTTGCCCTCTTCATCCATAAAATCATAAAGCTCTTTTCCCATCATCTCTTCGGCAGAGTAACCCAGGATATCCGCTATCTTTATGTTTACAAAGTTTGTTTTTTCGTTTTCATCAATTGTCCAGATGCCTTCCTGCGCGGTTTCAACAATCTGCCGGTATAACTCTTCGCTCAATCTAAGCGTTTCCTTTTCGGCTTTACCAGAAGTAATATCCCTGATAATCCCCTCTGTTCTTATTAATTGCCCTGTTTCATCCAGGATAGGAATAGTCTTTTTCTCCACCCAGCATATCGCCCCATCTTTGCGTATAATGCGGTATTGACTGTTGGCCAGTTCACCCTGTTCTAATCTTTTTTGCTCTTTAATAACAATGTGTTCATCCCCGGGGTAAATCACATCAAACCATAGTTCCCTGCCGGCAATAAAATCCGCGGCTTTATAACCATACAGTTTTTCACAGGCCTGCGATAGCTGCAATACCTGCATATTTATCATATCAACAGAAAAGAAAACCTCATCCATCGCATTAAAAAATGCCATCAGATCATGATGAGTATTTTCCTGTATTTGTATCTTTTGTGGTGTAGGTCTATTCGGTAGCATAGAAGTAATAAGGTTTGGTATAAATACGGCTACATACTGCTGCAGCCACTAACAAAAAATAAACTGTCCCATTGTGTAGTTGCATAAAAATACGATTCACAAGGCATTAATTCTCTTGTAAATGCCCCCATTTGCATAGTTCCCGGCCGTCTTCCAATTCTAAATTCTCAAAATGTTTTACAGCCCGAAAGCGCGATTCCTCATTCATCAATCTAAATTATTTAAACAGGAGCATTTCGAGTTAAAAAATTATCATAACAATAAAATCACATTGCTTATTATCTAAAACACGATGGGCTATCTATCTATAATTGAATGTAATATACATAATTATAAAAACTTTTATAAGAAGCTGTTTAAAAATATAGGCATGACGTTTTAAAAGGTTTGTCATCCTGAACGCAGTGAAGGACCTATTCGCAGACTGTACAGGGCGAAGAAGCATGGCGAATAATAGATGCTTCACTGCGTTCAGCATGACAAATGGCTTTTTTGCAAATACGTCATTATAAGTGGTAAAATCCGTGGACTCTGAGGGGCGAATGACGTTTTAAAAGGTTTGTCATCCTGAACGCAGTGAAGGATCTATTCGCAGACTGTACAGGGCAAAGAGGCATGGCGAATAATAGATGCTTCACTGCGTTCACTGTTGTCCGGTAAAAGAATAATTTTCAGAGAAAAAGCAAGGGGTAAGCCGAAAGCCTACCCCTTTGTGTTGATATTTGAGTTACCACACTTAAACATTCAACATGGGCAAAAGTACTTTTTTTACCGGACAGCCGGTGCTGAACCAGTTATTAAGTTTAATAGACCGTAATGGTGTTCGATCGGTAGCAAGGCGGGGTGATCATGACCGCTATTATCGTTACTTCGATACTTATACTCACCTGGTAACGATGCTTTACTGCGTTTTTAACAGATGTACCAGCAGTCGCGAGGTAGTCAGCGGCATGAAAGCAAGCCTGCATAAGCTTCAGCATACTGGAATAGGTAAATGTCCGGCCAGAAGTACTTTATGCGATGCTAACGCTCAGCGCAGCTTTGAAGTATTCGCCCGTATTTACGATCAGCTTTACCAGCGCCACAAGCAACTTTTACCGGACAGCCGGTTAAAGATAGATCCTAAACTATTTATCGCCGATTCTTCAACGATTACCTTATTTCAGCAAATTTTAAAGGCACCAAGCCCAGGCAAGGCCAACGGCAGAAGAAAAGGCGGCATCAAAGTTCATACGCTCATTAATGCGGCAGATGATGTGCCGCTAAAAATCAGTTTTACGGCAGCCAGCGCTAACGATGTGCCTTTCCTTAAAGAGATCAAACTGCAACCAGATTCCTTTATAGTCTTCGACAAAGGCTACGTGGATTATTCGGAATATCAAAGAATGACAAATGAGGGAGTATTCTTTGTTACCCGGCAGAAAAAGGATGCCAAATATTCAGTAATCTGGCTGAATGAACTCAACGAGCAAAGTCGGGCACATGGTGTCATCGAAGACAAACTGCTTCTGCAAGGCACACGTACTCAAAAAGAAGGTATCCAGCTGGAAGTCCGCCTGGTTACTTTCTTTGATAAAGAAACCGAAAGAACATTTGAGTTTTTAACCAATAACTTCTCCCTACCGCCTGAAGCTATTGCTGATCTTTATAAGAAACGATGGCTTATTGAGATACTATTTAAGCGGGTAAAGCAAAACTTCCCACTAAAATATTTTCTGGGGGACAATGAAAATGCAATCAAAATACAAATATGGTGCGCTTTTATCGCTGATCTGCTTATCAAACTTGTGCAGGTACAACTAAAAAAACAATGGGCTTTCTCTAATCTGAGTTCTATTATCAGACTGCACCTGATGAGTTATATCCATCTGTTTAACTTTCTGAACGATCCCGAGAAGCTGTCCGTCGCAACTGCTCACGACCGGCAACTAAAATTGGGGGGCTTGGACATCGGGTTTAAAACATAAATCCTTGTTTTTATCTCCTAATCAATCCTTTTTTTAACAATGAAACTTTTTACCGGACAACAGTGAACGGAGTGAAGCAT
>NZ_JBFUKX010000091.1:0-7514 GCF_056400605.1 Mucilaginibacter sp. P5_A4
CGTTTATGACCGGACAAGGATTAAGATGAAAGGGTATGTAGCAGTACAAAAAAAACTATTGGTAATGATGTATTACTTGTGGAAGAAAAACGAAAAATACGACGCCAAATTCGATCACACTAAAAAAATAATAGCCCCGGCAATGCCTGGGGCTACACTTGATGAACATCTAAAAGAAGCTCTCATTAAACAACAAAATTAATCTAATTTTTATGAAAATTTATTTGTTTTCTAAGACAGTACCTATCCGTTTATACGCCTGCAAGGCCTTAAGCGCAAGGCCGGTATTCACTGCTATCCCTATTGCGGACTGTTGTAGAAGTATGAAGCAACCTGCATTGTTAGGTGTTCCTGTTTGTAAAAAGCACCAATTCCATAAACACCTCCCTCAATACAACACAACCACATACCCCGACTTTACCGGGCTGCCATCTTTCAAATCGATAATGTAATAGTAGGTACCTGCGGGTAGCAGCTTATTTTTATAGGTACCGTTCCAGGGCTGCTGGTAGCCGATGGTGGAAAAAAGCCGCTGGCCGTAGCGGTTAAATACGTTTACAGTACAGGTGGTAAACTGGTCGAGGTACTGAATGTTCCATACATCGTTAACACCATCGTGATTAGGGGTAATGGCATTGGGGATCACGATATTGGCAGGCAACACCTTTACTGTTAGGCTATCGATGGCGGTACAGGTATTTTGGGACTGCACCAGCAGCGTATATTTTGTTGTTGCCGTTGGGGTGGCCGTGGGCCTAAGTATGCCGGGGTTATCAAGGCCGGTGGCTGGGCTCCATTGCATGCTCAGGATATCGCCGCTCACTGTGGCGTTTAGTTGGGTTTGGTCACCCTGGTGTATAGTTACATCAGGGCCGGCATCAACTGTGGCTTGCGGCAAAAGGGTTACGGTTAGGGCGTTGCTGGTTGCTGTTGGTGTTGTAACGCAGTGAAGATTGGGAGTCATGTGGCAGGTTACCACATCACCATTAACCAGCGAACCGGTAGTAAAGGTGAGGCTGTTGGTACCGGCGTTTGTGCCATTTACCAGCCACTGGTAAGTGGGCTCTTTGCCTGTGTTGATGGCCGAGGCTATAAAGGTAATAGACGTACCGGGGCATACATTGTTTACTGATTGGCTGATGCTTACCGAGGGCACCAGCGGAATGGTCGTGCTTACATTGATACTACTGCTGCTACAACTTGCCACGCCGTTGGTGGCAATTACAGTATAAGTAGTTGGCTGTGATGGGTAAACGGTTATTTCGGGCGTGGTTTCGCCGGTTGACCATTTTAAACCCAATGGCGTTTTTTCGACAGTGGCTCCAAGGATAAAAATGCGCTGGCCATTGCCGCCGTGGTCGTTAATAACAATGCTATCGATGCGGGTTGGGCTTGGCATCTGGATGCGTACATTATCCAGCCGGTTTTGCCTGTTGGGAGATAGCCAGGCATTTATAGTGCTTACGTTATTGATTTGGTTGGTGAACTGGGCGGCGTTATAGTCGCGGATGTCCTGGTCGCCTATCAGGTCTTTTTTGTACACTTCGCTGCCGTTTGCCCAAAAGCTTACGCTCACATAGGACGCGGGCCCGGGTACACCATAATAGGTATTGGCCAGCAGGTTGATGGCCACAACGCCATCTTCATTTACGGGGATGAACAATTTGCGCGGATCGGGACCGGTGGCATTGGTGGCGTTCCATCCGGTATAGGTATTGCTCCAGGGGTACAGGATGAACGGTATGCCGTTAAAAGTGACGTTGCCCGTTGGGCAATTTACAAACTGCAGGCCAAAGGTGTTGGTGGAGATGTTGAAGTTAAACTGGTTCGAAAAATCGACCGTTTTATATTTGGCATAAGCGGCGCCGGTAACATCGGCCTGCAGCAGCAGCCCGCTATTGGGGCAAATGGCGGTATCATGCTGCACAATGGATGGCGGCGACAGGATAGTGACGGTAAGCATGTTGCTGTTAACAGTTTCGCCGCCGCCCGAAGCCGTCATACGGCACATCACCATATCGCCATCAGCAAGCGAAGTACTTGTAAAAGTATTTTGGTTAACACCGGCACCAACGCCATTCACCAGCCATTGAAAAACAGGCGAAGCACCACCATTAACAGCTACCGCGGTAAACTTAATTGACTCCCCTTTACATGCGCTTGTTGGCGATGAACTGATGGTTACCAGCGGCGTATTCGCGTTTGTTGCAAAACACAGGTTAGCAAACAGCAATAAGCCCACAATAAAATAATATTTTGCGCTAAACAGTTGCCTGGCGGGTTTTGATAATAATAAAGGGTTCATGAACGGCGGCCCGAAAGTTACGATAAAATTTGAGATGTAAGATTTGAGATTCCGGGAGAAAGAAATCGTACATGGCTCCGTCTTTTTTTTGCAGGTAAAACAAAAAAGGTCCCGCCAAATGGCAAAACCTTTTTAAATATAAATGAAGCAATCGATTTATTTAACTACCGAAAACTTGAATAATGATTGTGTTTTGTAAACCTCACCCGGCTTCAACTCCGTTGAAGGGAATTGCGGCTGGTTTGGCGAATCGGGATAATGCTGTGTTTCTAATGCAAATGAGGTACGGAACTCATCTTTTATACCGCGTTTCATCACGTTTTTTGCCTGCATAAAATTACCGCTATAAAACTGAATGCCAGGTTCTTCGGTATAAACTTCCATTTTAATACCGCTTTTATCGCCTATAACGGTAGCTATCGGCATGGTGATATCATGTTTGTTTAATACGTAGTTATGATCATAACCTTTGCCGTTTTTTAGCTGTTCATTATCATCATCTATCCTTTTGCCAATGGTTTCGGGCGTGGTAAAATCAAAGGGGGTGCCTTTTACCGGTTCTATTTTACCTGTAGGGATCAATCCTGCATCAACCGGGATATAGTTATCGGCATCAACCTGCAGCAAATGGTTCAATATGGTACCGCTGCCTTCGCCGTTCAGGTTAAAAAACGCGTGGTTAGTTAGGTTAACAATGGTATTTTTATCGGTTTGGGCTTCGTAAACGCATTTAAATTCGTTATTATCAGTTAAGCTATAAATAACTTTTATAGTTAGGTTACCTGGGTAACCCTCTTCCATATCTTTCGATAGATAACTTAACTCCAGGGTAGTTGAATCAATCAGTTTGGCATCCCATATCACTTCCTGGTAACCCTGCTTACCACCATGCAATGTATTGGGCGGATTATTTATAGATGATTGGTATTCTATGCCATCTAATTTAAATTTCCCTTTGGCAATACGGTTGCCATAGCGGCCAATGGTAGCCCCGTAATAACGTTCGGTTGAATTTACAAAACCATCTACACTGTCAAACCCTAAAACAACATCGGTGAGTTTGCCGGTTTTATCGGGCACTAATAAACTAACAATACGGCCACCGTAATTGGTGAATGTGGCAGTTATTCCATTCTTGTTTTTAAGGGTATATAAATTAGTTTGTTTCCCATCGATTTTTTTTTCAAATGCATCAGCAGGAGTTTTGGTACTATCCGTCATATCGGTTGTTTTTTTTGATTGATGGTTGATTACAGGCTGCCAAAGATATGCAGGCAGGCAACATTATTGATGATAGATTTTTAAATAAATAATTCAAACGCAGCTTTTTTTACAATTAGTTTAAAATAGGTATTTTTTGCTTATCCCTTAACTTTATAAAGCGCTTCGCTTAAATTTCTTAACCTTTCGGCGGCGTACTCAGCTGTAATATCACGCTGCGGGTTTGCCAGCATCTCGTAACCAACCATAAATTTTTTAACCGTTGCCGATCGTAGTAAAGGCGGATAAAAATGCATGTGCCAATGCCAGTATGGGTGTTCGCCCATATTAACCGGTGCCTGGTGCATCCCTGCAGAGTATGGGAACGAGGTTTCAAACAGGTTATCGTACCGCACTGTTAATCTTTTTATAGCATCAGCAAGGGCGTTTTTTTCATCATCAGTAAAATAAACTATGCTGGTAACGTGCCTTTTGCTTACTATCATGGTTTCATAGGGCCAAACCGCCCAAAATGGCACTAATACAACAAAATGCTCATTTTCAAAAACAATACGTTCCCGGCGTTTAAGTTCCAGGGCTATATAATCGCCAAGCAGGCTTCGGCCCTTTTGTTCAAAATGAGCTTTTTGCTGCTGGGTTTCTTTAGCTACCTCAACCGGGATACTGTTTTGCGCCCAGATTTGCCCATGAGGATGCGGATTGCTGCAGCCCATAATATCGCCCTTGTTTTCAAATATCTGTATATGTTTTATCCATGGAAACGATGAAAGGTTCTCAAATTCGGATTGCCATACATCAACAACTTTCCTGATCTCGCCGGTTTCCATTTGCGGTAAAGTGAGGTCGTGCCTTGGCGAAAAGCTGATAACCCTGCAAATCCCCCTCTGGCTGTTGGCTACCAATAATTCATCATCATCCAAGCCGCCATCGGGGGTGTTCAGCAACAATGATGAGTAGTCGTTTGTAAAAACAAAGCTTGCTTTGTAATCAGGATTCTCGCTCCCATCGGCCCTTTTATTGGTGGGGCAAAGGTAGCATTGCGGGTCGTATTGCGGCCTTTCATCGGCTTGCGTGGCCTCCACCTTACCCTGCCACGGACGTTTTGTACGGTGCGGAGATACCAGGATCCAATCGCCTGTTAAAATATTTAAACGACTGTGCGGATGCTCTTTAAGATCAAAATTATTAGTCTCCATTATGTTATTTATACAGATTTTATTGGCTTATGGCAATTGGTTATTGCTTTTGATTTTTCAAAAGTAGAAAAATAAATGTAAATGTTACATTTAAAATAAAAAAGTTTAGCTTCCTCTAAACCGCCCGCTGAAAGGGAAACTTATAAAATCAATAATAAGAGAATAAATCTATCAAAAAAAAGCGGCGAACTGTGAAGTCCGCCGCTCTAAATCAGGTTTTAGTGAATGTTTATTTAGCCACAACAGCTTTTTTCTTTACTGCGGTAGCCGTTTTTTTGTTTTAGTTGCAGCTGATTTTTTTGCTTTTTCAACTTCGGCTTTTGCATTGGTATTAATGGCTTTTGCCTGGGTTTTGGCTTTGGCTTTTACATCGGCCGCGGCTTTTTTTGCCGTTGCAGTTTCGCTCCGGGCTTTAGTGGTAATTGCCTTAGCTTTTTCGTTAGCTTTGGCTTTTATATCAGCAGCAGTAGCTTTTGCTTTATCGGCACTTGTCGCAGCCTTTTTGGTAAYTACCGTTTTTGCAGAAGTAGCCTTTTGGGTGGTTACTTTATCTTTTAGCGTTTCAAATTTATCTTCGGCGGCTTCTTTTACGTCTTCGGCAGTGTCGTTAGTGCTATCCCACAGTCCTTCAATAGCCTCTTTAACCTTTTCAAAAAATCCTTTTTCTTCAGGTTTAGTTGCGTTAGTACTCATGCTGTTTACAGGTAATTGGTAAATATTAATTTATTATTTAATTATAACCGTTATAATTAAATTTTGTTTTTACTGCAAGTTTACAAATGGTACTTTAACCCGCCTATACTGTAATAACAACTGTTTAAATTATAAACCGTAAATTTGCCGGCTATATTTAAGATATGAAGTTTCCGAAATTTGCCGACCTGATACTATTTGAGAATGATGATGTGATTGTAGTTAACAAGCCACCTTTTTTAAGTTCGCTTGATGAACGCGAAGGCGGCGAGGTAAATTTACTCAGGCTGGCTAAGGGTTATTGGGACGATGCCCAGATTTGCCATCGTTTGGATAAGGAAACCTCCGGCGCGCTTATCATCGCCAAAAACCCTGAAGCTTACCGCATGGTTAGCATGCAGTTTGAAAAACGCCAGGTAAAAAAAGTATACCATGCCGTTATCGATGGCACCCATACATTTGAAAATTTACTGATAGATTTGCCCATATTAAATGTTGGTAAGGGTAATGTAACCATTAGCAGGCAGGAGGGTAAACGTGCCGAAACCTGGTTCCAGTCATTGAAATACTTTAAGCACTATACCCTGGTGGAATGCCGCCCGGTAACCGGCCGTATGCACCAGATAAGAATACACCTGGCAACCCAAAGGGCATCTATAGCCGGCGATGAAATGTATAAGGGCGAGCCTGTTTTTTTATCAAAAATAAAAAGGAAATACCATTTAGGGAAAGATCAGGAAGAACTGCCTATCATGAAACGCTTTGCATTGCACGCTTATGAGGTAACATTCAAAATTAGCCCTGAGACAGAGGTCACTATACATGCCCCCTATCCCAAGGATTTTGAAACGCTGCTGAAACTATTAGAAAAATTTGATAGTTAGTTTCATTATTATTTTAGCAGCATACGTAGTAGCCGTTACTATTGAGTAGTGGTATCTTTCGCAGCAACTACTCTTTGAGTGGTTGTGTCTTTTTTACTACTAACAGCCAATTCTTTTTTGGTGGTGTTTTTAGACGATACAGGGGTTGCATTGTCTTTTTTACAGGAAAAATAGCCTGTGGCAATAATTGCCATACATAAAAACGTAATTTTTTTCATAATTTTAAAACGGATAGTACTTACTACAATAGTAATTAAAATAAATACCCCAATCAAATAATGCTTACAAAACAGATAAACATATGAATAATCTTAACTCACCAATCGGTAATATTTCATTATAATTAACCTAATAAGTTTGTTTAACCTGATTTTGAGCAGCATACATAGTAATGAATGTTAATTAATACATGCTTCCTCACAAACAAATCGATATACATTGACCCCGTAAACAGGATTAAAATATTGCTGTAAATGCTTGATAACACAAGTTTGACTTTATTTTTAGCAAGCATATTTTTATTCTAAATTACCTGCACTTTGAAAACACTTCGCTTTATTATATTAATTTTATTAATTTGCTCACTAACAACCAGTTATGCGGAAACCAGCGCAAAAAAAGATAGCCTGGTTGATTATATTTTACTGAAAGATCAGCAGAAACGTGAAAACAAAGTAATCAGGTATATCAAGTTATTTTTTCAAAACGCACCTTTAAACCAGCTTGTTGCAAAAAAAAAGGCAATAACCGATACCTTTGTGAGGTATAATTTGGCACAGAAGGAGTCTATTTTATACTTCATGGAAAGTATATATCAAAGACGGCTTGAAAGGCTCCAGGAATCACAAAATGCTTTGGTAAAAGCTATTGACGAGGCACACAAAAGCAGCGATCATCTACTTCTTTTTGATTATTTTACCCATCTTGCATTTGTACAAACCGACGAAGGAAACTCTATTGGAGCAGTATCCAGTTATGGATTAGCAAAAAACGAGGTTAAAAATCTAAATGACCCATATTTAGAGGCAGTGCTAAATGTTAACATATCTGATATATATTATAAAAGCGGCTTATATAGCCAGTCCCTATCCTATCTTAATCAGGCTCAGCACATAATTGATGAAAATAAAATTATTCGCCTTAATCTTTTAAGTCTCATTACTTATAATAAGGCCGAAAATTATTTCAGGACCAAAAACTACGATTCTTTAAAGG
>NZ_JBFUKX010000092.1:0-6421 GCF_056400605.1 Mucilaginibacter sp. P5_A4
ATTTTGAAAAGTTAGACGGATTTAAAATATTGGTACATGGCGGGGGCAAAGTTGCAACCCAGGTTGCCGAAGATTTGGGCATTGAAGCACGGCTGGTTGATGGCCGCAGGATAACTGATATTGAAACGTTAAGGGTTGTAATCATGGTTTATGGCGGGCTGATTAATAAAAATATAGTGGCTCAACTACAACGCTTTGGCAATAATGCTATAGGTTTAACCGGGGCTGACGGTAATTTTATACGAGCCAAAAAACGACCGGTTAAAACCATTGATTATGGTTTTGTTGGCGATATCGACGAAAATTCTATCAATCCGGATAATATCAGCCGATTGATGGAAGCAGGCTTCACTCCTGTTTTTTGCGCGATAACGCACGATGGCGAAGGCCAGTTACTAAATACCAATGCCGATACAATAGCCTCGGCGTTGGCTGTTAATTTGTCGTCGTTATACGAAACTACGCTGATCTATTGTTTTGAAAAAAAGGGCGTATTGCAGGATATTGATGATGAAGATTCGTTGATAAGGGAAATTAACCCGCAACATTACGAAAAACTAAAGGAAGAACGCATTATACACAGTGGCATGCTGCCCAAACTTGACAATGCTTTTACCGCAATAGCCTGCGGTGTAAAAGCGGTTATCATTGGCAAAAGCGACGAATTGGGAAATTTAAAGAATAACAAACCATTTGGAACACGTTTAAGTAAAAACGCATGAACGCATCACAGCAAATAGCCATTTTGGGCTCTGGAAACATCGGGCTGTCATTAGCCAAAGGGTTGGTTAAAGCAGGTATTTGCAAACCCCAGCAAATTACCCTTACACGCAGAAATGTGGCAGCGCTGGCCGAATATTCGGCTTTGGGATATTATACAACTGACAATAATTTAAAAGCCGTTAAAAAGGCCGATATTATTGTTTTGGCAGTATTGCCACAGCAGTTAAACAAATTATTGGATGAAATACGGCCTTCAATAAAGCCCGAAAAGCAACTTTTAATCTCTGTTATATCAGGAGTAAGCTGCAATGATATCCGCCAGCAGCTTGATCTTAATGTACAGGTAATACGCGCTATGCCTAATACAGCTATAGCCATAGGCCACTCCATGACATGCATCGCTACCGATAACGGTACCAATAAAAACATTAACCTGGTTAAATCACTGTTTGATACCGTGGGCGTAAGTATCCAGATCAATGAAGAATTGATGACATCGGCTACCGCGCTTTGTGCCTGCGGTATAGCTTTTTTCCTGCGTTCTATCCGTGCGGCTTCACAAGGCGGTACCGAAATTGGTTTTCATGCGGGTGATGCCTTAAAAATGGCCGCGCAAACTGCCAAAGGTGCTGCTGATCTGCTCTTACAACTATCATCGCACCCCGAACAGGAAATTGATAAGGTTACTTCGCCAAGTGGCTGCACCATTGCCGGCTTAAACGAGATGGAACATAACGGTTTCAGCTCGGCCATGATAAAGGGTATAAAACTATCTGCCGAGAAAGCCGGTGATCTTTATAAAAAAGATGATCATTAATTTGGTAAACCAGCCATCATTTTGATCATTGAATTATATTACTAACCAATTATAAAAACCCAATATATAATTACTTAAAAGTGCTTATAGCTTTGCAACGGCATTGGGTGTGACTTTAGCACATACGCTTAAAAGCGTTTATTTTTTGACATGTTAACAGTAGAAAAAATCGGCGGTACATCCATGACCGCGTTGGGCGATGTTATTAAAAACATCATCCTGTTTGAGCGTAGCGGACAGCAATTATACAACCGCATATTTGTAGTATCGGCATTTTCGGGAGTGACTAATCTCCTGTTGGAGAATAAAAAGACCGGCGCGCCTGGGGTTTACCATCGCCTGGCTACTTATAAGGACTTTCATAAGCCCTTAAACGCGCTTATTATTAAGCTAAAACAGATCAACAAAAACTATGAAAGCCTTGGTTTAAACATTGCCGAAGCCGATGCCTTTATTGAGCAACGTCTTAAAGATGCAAAAACCTACCTGGAAAACATTGCTAATATCCTGGCATCCGGCTATGTAAACAAAGATGATATTTTACTGGCAGCCAGAGAGATCCTGGCATCAATTGGTGAAAGTCATTCAGCTTTTAACTTTGCAAATATCCTGCAAAATATGGGCATCAACGCAACCTTTGTTGATTTGAGCGGTTTTCATGACCAACGATCATTCACTATAGATCAGCGTATAAAAAAAGACCTGCAGCATATCGATTTTGAAAATACCATCAGTATAGTAACCGGTTATGCTAAAGGTACAGAGGGTATCATGCGCGAGTTTGATCGTGGATACTCTGAAGTCACCTTCAGCAAAATCGCGGTAGCTGTAAAACCACAGGAAGCCATTATTCACAAGGAATATCACTTATGCACGGCCGATCCTCAACTGGTTGGCGTGGAAAATTGCTTTCCGGTTGGTAACACCAATTATGACGTGGCCGACCAATTGGCTGATGTTGGTATGGAGGCTATCCATCCCAAAGCATCAAAGCCGTTGGAGATTAATGACATAGATCTCCGCATAAAAAATACATTTCAGCCAGAACACCCCGGCACACTAATAACCCGCGAATATATTTGTGATAAAAAGCGTGTAGAAGTAATTACCGGTACAGAAAGGGTGATGATGATAGACATTTACGACCCATCGATGGTGGGCAACGTAGGTACCGATTTTCATATCATGCAGCTGTTTTACAAATATGGCGTAAGCTATACTTTTAAGGCCACCAGTGCTAATAGTATTTCTATTGTGATATGGGATAAAGACTATAATAAAAAATTGATACAGGAGCTGGAAGATGATTACGAAAAGATAACTGTGGAGAAGATGGCTATGGTTTGTTTGATCGGTTCAAATATGGATCAACCGGGTTTGCTGGCAAAATCAGCAACAGCCCTGGCCCAAAAAGGCATTAATATAAAAAGCTGTGGCTTTGCCCTCCGCAAAGTAAATATCCAGTTCCTGGTAGCACGCGAAGATTTTGCTGAGGCAATAAAAGCTTTAAATAAGGCGATGATATAGTTTTGAGGTGAAAGAGAAAAGGCGAAAGGCAAAAGGTTTACTTAACTTAACATAATGCCTTTCACCACTCACCATTGTAACTTTCCCATAACTAATTTTAATAAACGGGCAATTTTGAGCATATTTAGTGCATAACAAGGTTGATATGCGCAAAATTTTACTGATTATTTTTTTATCAGCAATCTGCTTCAGTGTTTCTGCTCAAAAAACTTCAAAGAAACCATTGGATCATTCCGTTTTCGATGGATGGCAAAGTATTAGCGGTCAGCGGATAAGTAATGATGGTAAATGGATACTATATGTGATAAAACCACAGGAGGGTGATGCCGAACTGGTGATCACCAATTCAAAAAATACCGGCAAGATCCATATCCCGAGGGCTGATACCGCCCGTTTCACCGGTGATGGCAAATTTGCTGTATTCCAGATAAGGCCATTTTTTAAGGATACGCGCCAGGCTAAGATCAGGAAGAAAAAACCAGCCGAATTCCCTAAAGATACCCTGGGTTTTATCTCATTGGCAACACAAGGCATCACAAAAATTCCCGCTGTGAGAAATTTTAAAATAGCCGAGAACGCCGATGTTATCGCCTACCTTGCAGCCGGAGATACACTAAAAAAGCCCGCATCCAGTGATACTTCAAAAAAGGCGATAAGTACAACCATTGCACCGCCAACCCATGAAGGGGCTGATTTGACCATAAAGCAATTAATGGGCAAAACAACCCGCACCTTCAAATACGTTACCGAATACCAGCTAAGCAAAAACGGCAAGCTATTGGCATTTGCCATTACTGCTCCGATAAAACAAAAGGAAATTGTTTCGGGGTTATATGTATTTGATATCGAAAAAAACACGCTTAAAGTTATCAGTACAGGCAGGGGTAATTACCATAGTATCACCATTGATGATGCCTGTCGCCAGGTAGCTTTTACCGCGGAGAAAAACCCCGAGAAGGCCTTGGTAAAGCCATTCAAACTATATTATTATAACCTAAACAGGGACAGCGCTACGGTGATTGCCGCGGAAGGCCTGGCAGCGATGCCCGCTAAATGGGCGGTAAGTGGTGACGGAAAAGTTTATTTTAGTAAAAATGGGACTAATTTATTTTTCGGCACTGCTCCTATCCCTAAACCCGCCGATACTACCATTGTTGATTTTGAAGTGGCTAAACTTGATATCTGGAACTACAAGGACGATTACCTGCAGCCGCAGCAGCTTAAAAATCTTCAAACCGAACTTAAACGAAGTTACCTCGCGGTTATCCGCCCGGAAGATCCTGAATCCAAACAGCTACAATTAGGCAGCAAAGCTATACAGGAAGTTTTTGTAGCCGAAAATAAAAATGCGAGGTATGTTTTAGGTGTTACCGATACCGGCGCACGTGTACAATCACAATGGGAGGGCGATACCAAACAACAAGCCATTTTAATAGATACTAAAAGCGGCAATAAACGATTGATCAGTGAAGGGATAAAAGCGCATTACAAGATCTCTCCTGATGGACAATATGTGACCTGGTTCAATTTTAAGGATCAGCAATGGTATACATACTCCATTGCCACAGGTGCCAAAATCAACCTTACCAAATCAATCCGCACAAAAATGGGTGATGAGCTGAATGATGTACCCAACTATGCCTCGGATTATGGTTTAGCCGGTTGGACAAAGGACGACAAAGCTGTAATGATTTATGATCGGTATGATATCTGGAGCATCGACCCTGCAAGTGGTATTGCAACCAACTTTACCAATGGTATCGGTCGTAAAAACAAATTGATCATCAGGTACGATATGGCCGATCCTGAACAAAAATTTATTCCGTCAAAACAGGTAATGTGGCTGTTGGCGCAGGATGAGGAAACAAAGCAATGGGGATATTTTGTAAAAACACCTGAAAGCAAAAACACACCAGAAAGGGTAAATATGGGCAAAATGAGCTATGGCGATCTTTGGAGAGCAAAGAATGCTGCAGTTTACATCTATACCAAGAGCAATTATAAATTACCACCCGATCTTTATTTATCAACCGATCTGAAAAAGGAGATAAAGCTAAGCAACGTTAACCCCCAGCAGGTTCAATATAATTGGGGCACAGCCGGACTTGTAACATGGACAACCCCAAAGGGCTATAAATCCAAAGGTATTTTATACAAACCCGAGGATTTCGACCCAAATAAGAAATACCCGATGATAGTATATTTCTATGAAAAACTTTCGGATGGACTTTATAATTACCTGGCACCTGCCCCAACCCCTTCGCGTTTACCAATCTCGTTTTTTGTAAGTAACGGGTATTTAGTTTTTGCACCGGATATAAGCTATGAAACCGGCCATCCCGGTGCATCAGCCGTTGAATTTGTTAACTCGGGGGTTGAATCGCTAAAGAAAAATGCCTGGGTTGATGCCGCCCATATAGGCCTACAGGGACAAAGCTGGGGAGGTTACCAGGTGGCATACCTCATAACCCAAACCAATATGTATGCCGCGGCATGGGCGGGCGCTCCCGTTGCCAACATGACATCAGCCTACGGTGGTATCCGTTGGGAATCGGGTGTTAACAGGCAATTTCAATACGAGAAAACACAAAGCCGGATTGGCGCCACGCTTTGGGAAAAACCAGAACTGTATATTGAAAACTCACCACTGTTCCAGTTACCCAGGGTGCAAACCCCGTTAATGATTATGAGTAATGATGCTGATGGAGCGGTGCCATGGTACCAGGGTATAGAAATGTTTACAGCCCTGCGCCGGCTTAATAAACCTGTTTGGCTGTTGCAATACAACGGCGAAGCCCATAACCTGGTACAGCGCCAAAACCGTAAGGATATCACTATCCGCGAACAGCAGTTTTTTGATCACTATTTAAAAGGCGCCTCTATGCCCGTTTGGATGGCCAAAGGCGTACCGGCTGTAGATAAAGGGAAAGATTGGGGATTTGAGCTGGTGAAATAGCATGACAGATTTGTACTCAGGTGTTCCACCGGAACGCTGGTACGCATGGAACGGCCTGGAACGCCTTCGCATTGATTATCAGATATTTAACTTTTATTAAAAACATCCCTGGAACACATCAACTCTGATAATCAATGAGTTGACATTTTAGAGTGTCTTGTCCTGAAATAGGTTTACACATTAAGTAAACAAACATGGATGAGAAATTAGCAAAATTGATTCTTGAAGACCGTAATGTAGGCGATTTAAGTTATCGTACTTTAGCATCAAAGTATGGAATATCCCGCACTCAGATCCACCGGATGGTGATGTCAAAGCAAAAGAAGCAGAAAAAACCGGCAGTAATCAAAGCAGAGGTAGTGGAAGAGTTAGCGTTACCAGACGACATAAAGTTACTG
>NZ_JBFUKX010000093.1:0-6101 GCF_056400605.1 Mucilaginibacter sp. P5_A4
GCCATCCTCCTGCTCACCGGTAGTAATTGTATCAATATTGCTATCCTACTTATATTTTTACTGTTGTTTGCCTTCAAAACCAATCGCTACCAAAAAAGCCTGATTGTGGTTTGTCTTGTTTTCCTTGGAGTTTTCATGTCGAAAATATCTCCGCAAAATAACAAATATGCCACAAATGCAATAGCCATATTGCTTCATAAAGATCCCTCCGTAGCCAAGCCTTCGGTATGGGCAAACGTACCAATCAATTTACGACCAGATAGTGTACTGAACGCCGATGAACGTAAACAAAAAACGGCTATAACATACTTAGACGAGCTTTATGTGGCTACACATCCGGTACGCGCAACAAAGCCCAATGATACGGTTTATGTAATTAGTGGTGGACGTATAGCCATTAAAGGGCCTAATATTCATTCGGCCCCATACCAAAGCAGTACTCAAACGCCTCCTGAGCAAAAACAGCTTGTACAATTTATTGAAACACATAAAACAGAATTACCGTTTGCCGGTGGTGAAGTTGCCCAGCCACCGGTGTTTACAGGCAAGCTAATTGGCTTTTTACAAACTGTTGATTTTTTACGCCAACATTTAAACAAGTTAATTACCGGTATAGGCATAGGTAATTTTTCGTCAAAACTGGCTTTCAGAGCTACCGGGCTTGGTTTTGCGGGCGGCTATCCGCATAAATTGGTTTATATCGATCATGATTTTATGGTAAACCATCTTGATCTCTATCTTAATTATTTCAGCAAAAGGGCGGGTTTTCACTCCCTGACCAACAGTCCATTTTCTGTTTACGATCAATTACTGGCCGAATACGGATTAATTGGACTTGCAGGATTTTTCATTTATTACCTGGGCTTTTTTGCTAAACATTACAGCGTTTTAACCTATGGTCTGCCCGTTTTGCTTTTGATGCTGGTTGCTTTTTTTATAGAATACTGGTTTGAGCAACTTTCTGTAGTAGTGTTTTTTGAACTGTTGCTGCTGCTCAATTTAAAAGAGTCCCAAACCATAAAACCGTTGACAAATGAACTTTGAAGTCCCAAAAATAACGGTTTTAATGCCTGCCTATAATGCAGGCAAGTATATAGGCGCTGCTATTGAATCGGTGTTACAGCAAACGTTTATTGATTTTGAGTTGCTGATAGTTAATGACGGCTCAACAGATGATACCGTTGAGGTTATCAGTGCATTTAATGATCCCCGGATAGTGGTGATATACCAGGATAATAAGGGTGTTGCCCAAGCACTTAATTATGGATTAAAATATGCCCGTGCCCCATTTATAGCCCGTTTTGATGCGGATGACATTTGCTACCCCGAAAGGCTGCAGCAGCAGTATGATTTTATGATAGCCAATCCCGGGTATAGCATTATCGGTTCGGCAGCCGATTATATTGATATGGACGGGCTTTATCTTTTTACACACAAACCACCGGGATTTAGTAATGAGGAGATACAGCAGCTTAAATATTCGGTTTGCCCGTTTATACACTCCTCCGTTTTCTATAAAAAGGACCTGGTTATTAGTAAGGGTGGCTATAATGAGCACGCCTATACCTTTGAAGATCATTTTTTATGGGTAAATATCCTGAAAGATCAAAAGGCATGTAATCTTGCACAATCACTTATCAAAGTAAGGCTTAACCCCGAATCCATTACTATTGATGAAAAGTGGCGGCCTCGTAAATTCAGAGAGATCAAGTACTCCACCCTTAAAAATCGCACTATCGGCATAAAGGAGGGCAGCTTATTGGCCGGGATTGGTGAAAAACAATATTCTGCTAAAATTAAACAGAGCTCCTATTATGCACTTTGTGGTAAAAAGCTGCTGCTCAATAATTTTCAGCCACAAAAGGCGCGCGCGTATACTGCAAGGGCTATCGGCATATCTCCGCTTAGATTTGATAATTACCTGTTGTATACCGTTAGTTATTTTCCATCGAGCGTAATCACCTGGTTACACAAATTTGTTTCGGGAGGAGCAGTATTATGAACGTAGCATTCATAACGCGATCCACATTGTACACCGTTCCTGGCGGCGATACCGTTCAGGCTGTGCAAACCGCCCGTCATCTCACGTTTATGGGCGTTACTGCCGACATAAAGTTAGCTAACGAACATATTAATTATGACAGTTACGACTTGCTGCACTTTTTTAATCTTGGTCGCCCTGCCGATATTTTACACCATAGTCAAAAAGCTCATAAACCTTATGTGATCTCAACAATATTATGCAATTACAGCGAGTTTGATCAGCAGCACCGCAAAGGGTTAGGCAGGCTGTTGAGGTACTTACCGGCAGATGGTGTTGAATATGTTAAAACAATAGCAAGGTTCCTGCTCGGCCGTGACAGAATGGCCAGCATGGCTTATACATGGAAAGGTCAGCGTAAAAGTATCATGGATATTTTAAGTCATGCCGCTATGATATTGCCTAATTCACAGTCAGAATATCAACGGGTATTAAGCAACTATCCGGGCGAAGTAAAGTGTATGATAGTACCCAACGGTACAGATCAGCATTTGTTTAAATATGATGATACGGTAATTAAGGAGGAAAAACTGGTTGTTTGCGCTGCGCGGATAGAGGGTGTAAAAAACCAGTTGAACCTCATCAAAGCCCTCAATAATACCGCCTACCGCCTGCTGCTTATTGGTACATATGCACCCAACCAGGCGGCTTATTACCGGGAGTGCCGGGATATTGCTGCAGATAATATTTATTTTATTGACCAGGTGCCGCAATATGAGCTGGTAAAATATTATGCCCGTGCTAAAGTACATGTATTGCCCAGTTGGTTTGAAACTACCGGTTTAAGCTCAATAGAGGCAGCCCTTATGGCTTGTAACGTGGTTATCAGTGATAAAGGTGATGTAAGGGAATATTTTGGTAAAGATGCCTTTTATTGCAACCCTGCTTCACCGCAAAGTATACTCGATGCTGTTGAAAAGGCAAGCCGATCGCCTGTTAATGAGCATTTGAGAAATAAGATCCTTCAAAATTATACCTGGAAACAGGCTGCTACACAAACTTTAAAAGCATATCAATCTGTTATAAAATGAAACTACGTATTGCAATATTAGGAACCAGAGGTATCCCCAATTATTACGGAGGATTTGAGCATATATCGGAATATGTATCAGATGGCCTGGTAAAACGCGGCCACTCGGTGACCGTTTATAATTCGCATAACCACCCTTATACAAAGGATAGCTGGAACGGTGTAGAAATAAAGCACTGTTATGATCCTGAATACCTGATAGGTACCGCAGGCCAGTTTATTTATGATATGAATTGCCTGCTTGACGCCCGTAAAAGAAATTTTGATGTGGTATTAATTATGGGTTATACCAGCAGCTCGGTATGGGGCCCCATTTATCCAAAAAACAGCGCCATTGTTACCAACATGGATGGAATGGAATGGAAAAGGTCAAAGTATTCTAAACCAGTACAAAAATTTTTGAAATATGMCGAAAAACTGGCAGTGCAGTATAGCGATTCCTACGTTGCCGATTCGAGGGTAATAAAATCATACCTGAAGGATAAATACAACATCAACAGTAAGTATATTCCATATGGCGCCGATGTTTTCACAGAAATTGAACGCGAACAATATGATTTTACACAGGCCCTTAAAGAGGACTATTTTTTGCTGATGGCCCGCATGGAACCGGAAAATAATATTGAAGCCATATTAGAGGGCTTTAATAAAAGTAATTCGGCTAAAACATTTAAAGTTTTGGGCGATACCAGTAACCGCTTTGGCAAGTTCATCACCAACAGATTTGCAAACGATGAGCGTATCCAGTTTAAAGGCGCCATTTTTGATACCCCTAAAGTTCGCTCATTACAAAACAACTCCTACCTGTATTTTCATGGTCACAGCGTTGGTGGCACAAATCCATCCCTTTTAGAAGCTATGGCCAGTGAAGCTTTAATAGCAGCGCATAATAACCCTTTTAATAAATCGGTATTAAATACTGATGCGTTTTATTTTTCAAATGCAGCGGAGGTAACCCAACTGGTAGAGAACGTTCAACGCAAGGACCTTGAAAAAAGCATGGTGATGAATAACCTCGATAAAATAAAATTCCAATTTAACTGGGAACGGGTTATTGATCAGTACGAGGAATTTATTATAGAGAGCTATAAACATAAAAACCATGAAGCAATTGTTGCTGATATGCGATAATAACGCCAATAAGATAAGCTACTATCACGTTATGTTGCTGATGGCCAGCCTGCCGTTCGATAGGTTTTACAGCCATATCATACTGATAAGCCTTATAGTTCATACCCTTATACACCTTCAAAAAGGAAGCCTGGGATCGGTCTTTACTATAAAAACGGCTGTGATACAGTCTGTATTTTTAGTTACATTGATAGCTACCTCCTATACGCTTTACCGCCACGAAGCTTTTGGCGAGCTGATGTTACGCTTACCAGCTTTGCTATTTCCTGTGGTGTTTGCGCTCAACAGTCTCGATCTGAAAAAATACAGAGCAAATCTATTGCTGGCCTTTGCCATGGTTGGCACGGCTACTGTAATTTACTTATATGCTGATGCGCTTGTAACCATAAAGTACTATCATTTACCCATAAAAAGTATTTTTTCAAAAGCATTTACCAATCATAATTTTTCGGAACCGATTGATATGCATGCTACCTTTTTTTCATTTCAACTGGTTATTGCATTGGTATACCTGCTAACCCTTTTGTTTAAACCCCTGGTACAACCTTTAAAAATATTTTATAGTGTCTGTAGCTTTATATTGTTATGCGGGCTTATACAACTAAGTTCAAAATCCATATTGGCTATATTGTTCCTGGTTATTAACCTGGTACTTCCATATTGCATGCTCCAGGGTAAAAAACGACTAATATTTATATTAGCAATGCTCATCATATCAGCTTCAGCATTTACTGTAGTTTTAAATGTTTCATCATTCAAAGAGCGCTATATAACCAGTTTAAAAGAAGATCTTACTATTGCAAAACCAGGTGGAAGCACCAATCCCCGTATGGCACGCTGGCATGTAGTGACTACGCTGATAAAACAGGAACCATTAATTGGCCATGGTTCGGGCTCAGAAGTTCCGATGTTACATGACGCGTTTTTTAAAGTTAAACTGTACAGTGCGTTTCTTGCTGGTTTAAACTCCCATAATCAATACCTCAGCTTTTTAGTAAAATCGGGCATATGGGGATTACTTGTCTATTTGCTTACGCTGGGTTACGGGTTCAAAATAGCCTTTAAGAAAAAGGACTTGGTGTTTATCAGTTTTATGCTGGTAATAGCTGTTGTGTCCCTGTCAGAAAACGTGCTGGATGCAGATAAAGGAGTTATGTTTTACAGCTTTTTCTTTACTTTTTTACTGTTTTCTGATAACTCGAAAGCGCTTTCCGTTACTGGCAAAAATAAAGATGAGGAATATTTAAAAAAGATGGCAACCAACAGTTTAGCAGTTACGTCATACTAATATATGCAAATTCGGTCCGTTTTTAGTCAACATTTAACCATCAACACAGTGTCAGAAATCAAAAAGAACATATTAGCTACCCTAGCCTATTTTGATGCGTTTAATTACCCGCTTACCCACGATGAAGTTTGCCTGTTTTTGCCTGTAAAATATGATTGCAAAATGTTTGATGACGCATTAACTTACTTGATGAGCAGTCGGTTAATATTTCGTTTCGACAAGTTTTACACCCTTAAAAATGATCCATATCTGGTGCAGCGCCGCAACAAGGGGAACCAAAAAGCTTTTGAAATGATAAAAACCGCCCGTAAGGTTGGCAATTGGCTAATTAAGTTTCCTTATGTGCGTGGGATTGCTATTTCGGGCTCCCTGTCAAAAAATTATGCAGACGATGAATCAGATATTGACCTTTTTATTATTACAGCCCCCAACCGCCTTTGGATTGCCCGTACGCTGATGCATTTTTTTAAAAAATTAACCTTTTTGGTTAATCAGCAGCATTGCTTTTGCATGAACTATTATATTGACGAGAGCGGGCTTGAAATTGCAGAAAAGAACATTTATACCGCTACCGAAGTAGTAACACTGATACCAATACAGGGTGATACCAC
>NZ_JBFUKX010000094.1:0-5821 GCF_056400605.1 Mucilaginibacter sp. P5_A4
CCTAAAGAGTGTGTGTGAAAAATCGATTTTTTAAAATTTACCCCTAATCAAACAATTTATATTATACAACAATCAAACTAAATTAAACTATTAAAAAACAATCAAACTAAATTAAAAAACAAATGAAAGCGAGTTCTACAAAATTAAACCTCCTGAGTTCAGTCCGACAGCTGACACGAGATAAATGGGCGCTGGGTGCTACCATTTTTACAGGAAAAATGATCGGCCTTTTGCTGGTATTTGCAGCAATGATGGTGTTGCCGGGTATTTTTGGCACATCTGCACATGCTGCCGATACTTACACGGCCCACGAAACATCGTTAATTAACACGGTTAACACTGTTTGGACACTGGTTGCTGCCTTTTTAGTATTTGGTATGCAGGCGGGTTTCGTTATGCTTGAAGCAGGTTTTGCCCGCAAAAGAGAAACGGTGAACGTTTTAATGGAGTGTATTTTTGATACTTGCCTTTGCGGCTTGTTATTTTATGCCATAGGTTATGCCTTTATGTTTGGCAATGGCAACGGTTTCATTGGCTGGGGCGGATTAGGCGCTGATGGCAAAACCATCACCAACTGGTTCTTCCTGCAAAACACGCCAGAAACTTACGGTTCAACAGGTATCCCTGTTTTGGCACACTGGATATTCCAGTACGCTTTTGCTGATACCTGCTCAACTATCGTTTCGGGTGCAATGATTGGCCGTACCAGCTTCCGTGGCGATATTTTGTACAGTATAGGTATTACAGGTTTTATTTACCCAATAATTGGTCACTGGGCCTGGGGACCGGATGGTTTCCTTGCTACAATGGGAACTTCAGGTTTCTTCCAGTCAATAAGCGCTCAGCCTTTCCGCGATTTTGCCGGTTCAACAGTGGTACACACTATTGGTGGTGTTGCTTCATTGGCAGGTGCAATGGTGCTAGGCCCACGTTTAGGCAGGATATTTGCCCGCGACGATAAAGAAAAAGGCGGATTACCTCCGGGCCACAACTTATTAGTTGCTGCAGTGGGTGGTTTTATCCTGTGGTTTGGATGGTATGGTTTTAACCCTGGTTCAACATTATCTGCAATGGATATGCAGGGTATTGGCCGTGTTGCTGCTAATACTACACTTGCTGCCTGCGCCGGTGGTTTCTCTGCTATGCTTTTTGCATTGTGGTTTGGCCCAACAAAAGGAAAGTTTGATCTTGCTTTTACTATCAATGGTTTCTTAGCTGGTTTAGTTGCTATCACCTGCCCTTGTTACTGGGTTAGTCCGTTGGGTTCAATTCTGTTAGGTGGGGTTGCCGGCGTTATCATATTTGCAGGTGTTTACCTTATTGAGTGGTTCCGTATTGACGATCCGGTTGGTGCAGTATCTGTACATGGTTTAAACGGTATCTGGGGTACATTATCATTAGGCTTATTTGCATCAGGGCAATATGGTTTTACAGGCCCAACTGGTCCTGATAATACAGCACCGGTTACTGGTTTATTTTACGGTGGTGGTTTTGGTGTGTTAAAGGCACAAGCTATTGGTAGCTTCACCATTACAGCAGCTGTGTTTATAGTAACCTTTGCAATGATGTTTATCATCAACAAATTACCTAACCCATGGAAACTACGTATTGAAGAAGAAGGCGAAACCGGTGCCGGTGGTATCGATGTATTCGATCACGGTATTGAAGTTTACCCTGCTCAGGAAGATGAGATCAGCCTAAGCGGCCTTTTTGATAAAGGTGTAAAATCTCCATCTGCAGTATAATAAAACACTGTAATATCTTGTGCGGTTGGTTGCTGGTACCGACAACCTGCTTACCAACCGCACAGGTATTTTAATAATCTTTTAAATTTTAACCGCTTTTACATTCGGGCTATGTTGTGCATTAGCCTAATGGGAAAGTTTTATCCAACCCCAAATCAAATTCAAATCAATTAAATCGTTATCATGAAAAAAACACTTTTACTTTTATCATTTTTTAGCATTGCTGCTTTTACTGTTAAAGCACAGGATACGGTGAAAACCACATCAGATGCGCCTTTAATTATTTACGGTTCGGTAGATACTTATTACAAGTTTGATTTTGCCGACAGAGGGTCACAAATTCCCACCAGCTTCGCTTCAGATCATAACTCTGTTTCTATAGGTATGATTGACCTGGGCTTAAAGAAAAAAGTTGGCAAAGCCGCTTTTGTAGGTGAGCTTTCATTTGGTCCGCGCGGTCAATCGCAATCAATACCAAATGCTGCCGGTTTATACAACGAAAACGAGAACAGTTATCATATCCAAAACTTATATGTTTCATATGATTTAACAAGTAAGTTAAGTGTAACAGGCGGTTACATGGCAACATTTGTTGGTTATGAAGTAATAAGCCCTGTAGGTAACTTTAATTACTCAACTTCATACTTGTTCACTAATGGCCCGTTCCAGAATGCAGGTGTTAAATTTACCTACGCATTTAGCGATAAAGTAAGCTTAATGGCTGGTGCCTTTAACGATACCTGGAACTATTATACATCTACCAAAAAGGTTAACACTTTTGGCGCCCAGTTATTTGTTGCCCCTGTAACAGGATGGACTGCCTACTTAAACCTTTTAACCGGCAAACTATCTGGTACCGAAGTTGATTTAACCACAGCTTATCAAATTACCAGTGCCTTTAAATTAGGTTTAAACGCCGCAACATTTACTGCAGCTAAGGCAGTTGGCACCGGTGGTTTTACCGGTGTTGCCTTATATCCGCAAGTAGCAGTATCAAAAGATGTAACTTTAGGTTTAAGGGGTGAGTACTTTAAAACCAAAACAGGCGATTACGCCACTTTTGGCCCTGCACCAGGCGAATCTGTTACCGCTTTAACATTTACTGCTAACATCAAAGCCGGTCCTTTGTCTTTTATTCCTGAAATCAGGTTCGACAATGGATCAAAAGAAGCATTCCTTAATCATTCAGGAGATCCTTCTAAATCTGCCTCACAATTTGTGATGGCGGCTGTTTATGCTTTCTAAGATAAATAAATACCATCTTTTAATAAAAGCCTCCTGATTATATCGGGGGGCTTTTTATCTTTATAGGGTAAAACCATCATTTAATAAAGCCTTACGGTTTATAAAGGTTTTATGGCATATAAACATAACGCGTTCTATGAAAAATATACTTTTCGCTTTTGTATGTATCCTGTTTGTTAAAACAGCGGCAGCTCAGCAAGATTCACTGGCTTTTGATGAAAATAATAAATACATCTATTATCAAACCGTTGAACAGGCCGGTTTAAATAAGGATACCTTGTACCGCAGGGCTTTGTATTTTATGAAGAAAGCTGCGCCAAAAAATAAATTGAAACCCGCATTGGCCGATGAAGCCCAGGGTGTTTTGACAGGCAGCGGCAGTTTTATGGTAACTAAAAAATCATTAATATTAAGCAGCACCAGTGGCCAGATTGCTTATACCATGAGGGTAGAAGTGAAAGATGCCAAATATCGCTACTGGTTTACCAATTTTGTTTATACGCCATACCGGCGCGATAGATATGGTATGGATGTGCCTGTACCCGGTATTAATATACCATTGGAGGAGGCAAAAGATAAAATGGACAAGAAGGATATTGTTGTTTATCTTGATAAGGTATTGCAAAACAGCCGCCAGGTTGGAGCGGTATTAAAATCATATATGCTAAAAACGTCTTCGCTGCCCAAAGAGGATAAGGGGATCAAGAAGATATCGACTAAAGAGTGGTGATTTGGATCATTGGTTTACCTGTTCATTAGTTCATTGGTCTTTTGCATGGGGGGATTAGTCAATAGGTTATTATTCAAAGCGCTGCGATAGTGTTGCTTTAAACCCTTTATCCTTGCTCCGGAAAACCTTCCGAAAGTATTTGCTTCGAAAGTTCTTGTTCCAAAAAAAAGCCGCCCCTTTTAATATGGGACGGCTTTAGTTTTTTATTAATCTGGCGAGATAATAAAAACGTTAATTTTTTGTGTTAATTGATGTTTGATGATTTATTGACAAAAGTTCATTAATTCATTCGCGCAAATTGGCATATTTAATTATTATAGTCCTTCGTCGTGTTGGCTCAGATCCAAACCGGCACGTTCTTCTTCAGGGGTTACACGCAGTGTGCTGATCATATCTGTTATTTTTAACAGTATTAATGAACCAAAAAATGCAAATGCTGATACACCAACTAAAGTTACCAGGTGAAGTAAAAACAAGTGGGTTTCGCCATAAAATAACCCGTTGCCGGTAGTGTTGGCCGAGTTAACGTTTTGATGGGCAAATACACCGGTTAAAAGCATACCAACCATACCGCCTACGCCATGGCAGGGGAATACATCAAGTGTATCATCAATACTGGTTTTGGTTCTCCATATTACCACCAGGTTACTTACTACCGCTGCAACTATACCAATAATTAATGAGTGAGGTACTGTTACGAAGCCGGCAGCAGGTGTAATAGCCACCAGGCCTACAACAGCGCCAATACAGGCACCTAATACACTTGGTTTTTTACCACGTAGGATGTCAAAGAACATCCAGGACATTGCCGCGGCTGCAGATGCTGTAGTTGTAGTGGCCAAAGCTGTTGCAGCAAGTGTACCAGAACCTAATGCCGAACCTGCGTTAAAACCAAACCAGCCAAACCACAATAAACCGGTACCTAACAGTACATAGCTGATGCGGGCTGGAGTATGTGTGACTTCGTTACGTCCTTTTAAATACAGGGCTGATGCAAGTGCTGCCCAGCCGGCGCTCATGTGTACTACAGTACCGCCCGCAAAGTCAAGTACGCCTTTTCCGAACAGAAAACCATCGGGGTGCCATGTTGAGTGGGCCAGCGGCGCGTATATAAATATCATAAACAGGCAAAGGAAAATAACATAGGAGTTAAAGCGGATACGCTCGGCGAAGGCGCCGGTGATCAACGCGGGTGTAATTACGGCGAATTTTAACTGGAACATGGCAAATAATACCAGGGGGATGGTAGGAGCAAGTTTCCAGGTAGCATTACCAAGGGTGCCTTTCATCATAAAAAAGGTACGCGGATCGCCAATGAAACCGCCAAGGGTATCGCCAAATGCAAGGCTAAAACCAAAAATAACCCATATTACGGTAATTACGCCCATACACACAAAGCTTTGCAGCATAGTTGATAGTACGTTTTTTTTGCTCACCATACCGCCGTAAAAAAAGGCAAGGCCAGGTGTCATGATCAATACAAGGGCAGTACTAACCAATAGCCAGGCGGTATCGCCTGTATCAATTTTACTGTCTTTAATAGTTGTTAAGGTAACAGATGGGAATACGAGGGCCAATACAATTATAATTAATAGTATGCCAAATGGTATGAATCTTTTCATGCTTCGGGAATTAGGGAACAGTTAATAAAATTAATTAGAAACTGCCCGGTACCCAATCAAAATACCGGGCAGTTTCAAAAACTAATACTGAAGAAGTCATCCAATCAAAATGCCTTCAGCATTAAAACTAAATTTTTTAAAAAACAATAAAATCCGCTTTGCGTAATCAGCGCAAACCAGATAAAATTGTTTGGCTATTACCAGAAATTATGAAATGGAAAAAGGATGAGTTTGCGGAAACGCGATAGCTCGCTGGTGCCCCCACCGCAAATAAAATTAAGATACTTTACATGTATAGTGTAAAAATTGGGGCTTGTATAAATGCCTTGCAGCGGATGTGCACCCCGGTGTTGCTGCAGGTTGATGAGTTGTACCGGTACGTTATGCAAAAGGTAGTCATAATTATAAGGATTATGATGCGCCGTTGTTGCCGATACGGAGGTTTTTTTTTCTTCTTTGTGGGTAATATGGTATAATCC
>NZ_JBFUKX010000095.1:0-5460 GCF_056400605.1 Mucilaginibacter sp. P5_A4
ATCCTATTATATTCAATGAACATTATCACGCAAAGCTTTAATCTCATCGTGTGCATCAAGCACTTCATCCTGTTGCCTGATAATTATCTCGCGTAAAAAGGCGGGAATGTATTCTTCATTTAAAGCCATTTTATATGCTTTTACAATTGCATCTTCGCCGTACTCGCATTCTTCTAAAATATCATGTGTATCATGAGCAGTAAAGGCAGCCTTAACATCTAACCAGGAGCGGTGAATTTTGCCACTCGTTGTAGTACTGGTTTCAATGTCTTCACCCAAAACTTCAACCTCTTTACCTAATTCGTTTTTATAACGATTGCTACTGTCAATCAGGCTAAGGAAAAGTAATCTCAAATCTGTCTCATCATCCTTCAGATCTTTAAGAGCGCGCTTGTACCCTTCGATACGGTCGTTATTTATCTGGATTAAATCATTTAAAACTTCTGCAGTTGCTTTTGAATTTTCCATGGTAATTAATGTTTTTATTCCAATAAACATACTAATAGTTAATTTGTTTAACTAATTAAAACATATCAATCACCTCCTTAAAACCCGTTTCTTTACGATTTTCCCCTGAACAGAGAGATCAGCCATACAACAATCAATATAACTACAATCACTGCTATAATACCCACAATGGCACCAGCCTTAAATATTCCTTCAATTACCGAGCAGCCACTTAAAGCAAACATGACCAGCACGATCAATAATAAATGCGCGTTTTTCATAATGATGTTTTTAGTTTATTTGCAGAGGCGAAAATAATTGTGCTCTGTGTTGCATGAATAAATACAACAATCAGGCCTTTTTACTATAAACAGTTTTTTCCAGAGCCGGACACGTTGTTACTAAATAAACAAGCTAAACTTTGTTATAAACCTATTAAAACAATGTATAGCAGAATATACATTGTTAAACCCTCAATTCAAATCAAAAAACATGTTAAGTATGACTAATTTTGCCCGCTACTAAAGAGGCTATGGGTAAATTACTTTTTTCGATAAACAATGCGACAGTAAGATTTTTGAACAGTACTTTGTTCAGGGATCTTAACTTCAAAATAAATAAAGGTGAAAACTGGGCACTTATAGGCCCAAGCGGCTCGGGCAAAAGTGCTTTACTGCAAACCATAGCCGGCCGCTTTAATATCACAGGCGGCAGCGTTACCTGGCATTTTGAAGATGAGCTTTTACACAAATTACCCACGGCCGATGGCATTAGTGTTAAAACAAAACTGATAGCTCTTGTCGAACCCAGGCATCACTTCCATAATTTATCAAACACTACCGATTTTTATTACCAGCAACGCTATAACTCCTCCGATTCGGAGGATGCTTTGAGTGTTGATGATTATTTATTGTTTGTTAATAATACACCCCACGCCAACACCTGGTGGACACCCAACAAAGTGCTTAACCTCCTCAACCTGCGGCAACTGCGCGATAAACAATTAATAAAACTTTCAAACGGCGAAACTAAACGCCTTATGCTGGCAGCTGCCTTGCTAAAAAACCCGGTATTGCTATTATTGGATAACCCGCTAACCGGGCTTGATGTAAAAACCCGGCAAGAGTTTAACGGCGTTATTGAGCAAATCACATCATCGGGTATCAATCTCATTATTGCTACATCGGTACACGAAATTCCTGACGCTATTACACATATTGCTGTTTTAAATAATGGCGCCATTATCCATGAAACCACCAAGGCTAATTTCGATCCCAGCCAATTTAACCAGGAAGTTCCCGATAATATAGATATTACCGAACTAAGTGCGCTACTTAACATTAATAAGCCCCCCATTACATACAACCAAATTGTGAAAATGGAAAGGGTGCATATCCAATATGGCAATAAAGTAATACTGAACAATGTAGACTGGGAAATTAAAACCGGCGACAGATGGGCGCTGCTTGGGCCAAACGGAGCAGGCAAGTCAACGCTATTGAGTTTAATTAATGGCGATAACCCGCAGGCCTATGCAAACAGTGTTATTCTTTTTGATAAAAAGCGGGGCACCGGCGAAAGCATCTGGGATATAAAAAAGAAGATAGGTTTTGTATCGCCCGAGCTTCACCAATACTTCCCTACGGATAACAGCTGCCTCCAGGTGATCGAATCGGGATATTATGATACACTTGGCCTGTTCAGGCCAAGTAATAAGGAACGTACCGATGTAGCCCTCCGCTGGATGAAAGCGCTTGAAATTGATCAGCACGCACGTCACCTGTTAAAAAACATACCGGCCAGCGCCCAGCGTTTATGCCTGCTGGCCCGCGCGTTAATAAAAAATCCTTCCTTACTAATTTTTGATGAACCCTGCCAGGGTATGGACGACCACCAGCAACTTCATTTTAAAAAACTGGTTGATACTATTTGTAGCCTCAGCAATGTAACCCTTATTTATGTAACTCATTACCAGCACGAAATACCAAATAGTGTTACTAAGGTATTGCGGTTAGATAATGGAAGGATAGTTGGATAATTTATAAATACCACGGAGAACAAATTTTTTAAAATCCTGTTTCGAAATCAAAACGATACTTTTAGCATACTGTTGCCACATCTTTCGAGCAAAAACCCAGATCACTTAATAGCACCGAAAGAGAAAGACAGGGTCCAAATCGGGCGTACAAATCCACCCCGGCACACTGCGAAACACTTCCGGTCCTCCTGTTTTACTAATTTTCCCTTCTTCCAAACCGTTTCGCGTGCTCCTTTTACCATTAACCTTCCAATTAATTTAAGTAACTAATACGCTCAATTTTTAATAGATGTGAAAACGTCAAAAATATAGTTTTTTTCAAGGAAATAATTCCCCACTATGGGTAAACAATAATAACTTTTAGGAAAATATAAAATTAAGAGTATTTTAATTTTTACCTCATTTTATTACGATATTTATATTTAAACAGCTTAATTATTAATAATTTATGTATTTTTATAGGTAAAATTTCATTAGCATCATTTTTGCCACAGTCCAATTAAAACCCATTCATTTGAAAACACGTTTATTTTTTTGCTTTATAGTATTTTCTTTATGCTTTGGTATAAAAAATGCCAGGGCAACTACATATACATGGATAGGCGGTACAAGTACTTCATGGACAAATCCATTAAATTGGGGAGTTCTATCAGGTTATCCCGGTAGTGGGACCGGAGACATTGCAATTTTTCCCTTAATATACCTCAGTTCACCGACACTGAGTGGCAACCTACCTAACTCATTAAGCAGTATTCAATCAGCAAGTTTAGCAAATGTTGCAATCACCATTAATAGTGGCGTAACATTAAATACCGGAGGGATAACAACCGGAAACAACTATTTAGGAGTTGCTGGGATTACATTCCTTGGTGGAGGCACAATTAACATAAGTGGAACAACTTCATTTACTTATCAGGGTAGTTTAACATTTGGTAGTTCAAGCGGAAGCACGCAGCCAACGGTAAACTATGCGGCGGGCTCTGTTATTAATTATAATTCGAATAGTGGTACAATTACAAATTACGGAACGCTAAATTTTAATGGAACCTCTTCATCAGGAATTACAGTAAATTTTGTTTATTTAGGATCATTTACAAATAGTGGGACTATAACTGCAACTTATACAGGTTTTTTAATTCCAAGTGCATCTTCTACAAACGTTACAATAACAAATTCCGGATCCTTTAGTATAACATCTTCCACTATTGGCCTAACAAGTCAGCCGAGTGTTTTAAATAATTCTGGAACATTTACCGCAACGTCCTCAACCTTTAACCTTTCTAAAAACAACACAACAATTTCCAATACTAATACTTTTACAGCCACATCTTCAACTTTTAATTTAACCGGGCAATCCGCTGCGATAAGTAATTCGGGATCAACTGCAGCTGTTTCCTTAAGTCAATGTGCAGTAAATATGAATAGTAGTAACACAGTAAACATTACAAATTCAACTAATGCCACTTTTACCATCAATAATAGCTCCACAATTACTATGTCTGGTTATCAAAACTACATAAGTAATGCTGGAATATTTAAAGCCGGCACTTCCGGTTCACCATGTGTAATTACAATTAGTGGTCAGGGGGCGAGCTCTGGTAATACTTCAATAGTAAATACCGGCACTTTTACCTTAGGTTCAACATCAATTATTTATCCTAATGGTACTGATTCAACAAACCCGATAAAAATCACAAATTCTTCCGGGACATTTACCTTACAATCTGATGCTAATGGTTCAGCCGCAATTGGAAACGTTGGTGTAGGTTCATTCTTGGTAGGTTTATTTAATACAGAACGCTTTATAACTGGTGGAAGCTTAGCCTCAAACAGGGGCTATCGTATGTTATCTTCGCCCGTTAACCAAACAAGTGCAACATCAGCTTTAACTAACACCTTTGGTTTAACTTACTTAAAAGATCACACTTTTAATGGCATCACTTACACCGGCGCTTACACAGGAGGTGTAGCAGGTACCGCTGCGGGCTTTAGCATAACCAGTGTTGGCCCTACTGTTAGTATTTGGGACGAAAGAAAAGCGACTAATAATACCGCGTATAATGCAGGCAGAAATATAGGGGTAACAAAAATCAGCCCTACAAATGGTGTCTTCGTTACGGCAACTACCAATACTATCGATATTTCTGACGGTACAACCAACCTTGCTTTACCTGTAGGTAATTCCTTTCAGTTATTTTTCATCGGCCCAAGCAGCCGCACCAACGCATCGGCAAGCACGCCGCCTGCCGATGCAACTATTACCGCACATGGCTATATTAACCAGCAAAATGTAACAGTTGCCTTATGGCACGCGCCCACAGGTGGTGTTTCCGGCAAGTTATCATATACTGCCGCTTTAGGTACTACAATGGCGGGTATTAACATGGTTGGTAATCCGTATGCATCTACTATTAACCTGCAAACGGTTTTAACCGATAACACCGGCAATATTGACAACATATATGTATTAGCAGCAAAAAATTATCCTTCACAAGCTTTTATAGCTTATACGCCAAGTGGCACATCGGCACCGATGCAGGGTTATGCTGTAAGCGGAGAGGGTTTTTTTGTTCATGCAACAGGTACAGGTAAATCTTTAACTTTTAAAGAAGGCGAAAAAACGCCTACAACGCAGTTGACTGGTACGGGGCTAATTATGTCGGCCCCAAAAAGCGGGCAGATAGTAGCCAATGAACCCGGCGCAATGTCAAAAAGTTTCAAAACTTTAGCAGTCAATACTGCGACGCAAGCCATAGATGCCGGCCTTACAGGTTTTTATATGAAGATGGAAAAAGATACTGCGGTTTATAATTACTGCGGCATTTATTTTGGCGGCCAGTGGTCAAAAAACTTTCAGATAGGTGATGCAAGAGATCTGGATGGAAATAGCCCCCAGGTAATGATGTCAAGTTTTTCTGCTGATAGGGTACGTTGTGCGGTTAAACATTTTCCCGATTATAGGCAGGGTGTCAGAG
>NZ_JBFUKX010000096.1:0-5408 GCF_056400605.1 Mucilaginibacter sp. P5_A4
ATTCACAACATTATCAATGTTCAGATATTTTAAAGCATAATTCCGTGCGTTATTTCTTTTCTGTTCTATATCAGATTTAACTGCTACCGCGTTTATGGCTTTTGCAAGCAGTTCTTCATTCTCGGGTTCAATAATATAGCCTACGTCATATTTATTAACCAGGTTATACAATGATGTACCTTGCGAAGAGGTAACTATGCTAACCCCCCCAACAGCTAAAATAGTAGTGAGTTTTGATGGCATGACTAAATCACTTGCTTCCTTTCTTTGTAAAATCAGATGTAGATCTGCCATATTCAGAAATTCATTAAATACTTCTTTTTCCTGAACCGGCAAAAACTGTATGTTTTCAAGTTTTTTTTCATTAGCTACCTGAGTAAGTTTTTCCCGGTAAGGTCCGGAACCGCAAATGATAAATTTAATATGTTTCACATCGAGCAATAATTCGGCAGCCTTTAATATACCATCAAGACCTTGCTTTTCACCAATTGCACCCGAATACAAACATACTATATCATCTATCTGATATCCCCATTTATTTTTCAATAAATGTCTTGAAGGAAGTGGAAAGAACAGAGAAGTATCAACCCAGTTTGGAAAAAAGGTCACCTCTTTATCAACTTTTGCCTTTATTTTATCGATCATCCCTTCAGAGATGCTACTGATATAATCCGCCTTGTCCAATATTTTTTTCTCGATCTTATAAATATAATCAAATAGCTTTTGGCTAGACAGCATATTTAATTCCTGTGCAGCTTCAATTTGCAGATCTTGTGTGTGATATAACAATTTACCCCCATTAAATTTCTTAAGCATTAAGCCCAGATACGCCAAATGAAAGGGGGGGGCAATGGTAATAATGAGATCAAACTTTTTACGTGCGAGTATAAGTTGAAGAACCTTCCAAAACATTGATGACCAAAAAGAAAAATCTTGAATTATTCTTCTTTTTCCTGTTGGATCTGCTGGCACATAAGAAGGACAGCGATATATGGTTAAGTTAGCGTTGCTTGTAGGATAGTTAATAACTTCTTTTTTATACCACCGATTTTTGTAGGGGGGCTGTACCTTCCAGTAAGGATAATAAGGAAAGGTAGTTATAACGGTACAATCATGACCATTTTTAGCTAACCAGTCGATCATCTCGCCGTTATACTTCCCTATTCCTGTAGGTTCTGGAGAAAAATTATGGCTAATAAGAATAATTTTCTTAGTATGAGAGTCCATGTTAATTAAAAAAATATTTATGAGTTTGTTGATCGAGAATGCAGAATAAACTATATAGTATTAGTTGATTTTTTCTCTCTAATCTTGCAATATATTTGTGTGAAATAAGACATTTTCAGTACTGCAAAAGCTAACCCTCTGGTTCCGTCCCTAAAACCACCTAGAAAAAAGAAACTCACAAAAAAATACATTGGTCCGATAATTATACTTTGCATCAACTTATATTTTAGTCTTTGCTTAAATGTCAGATTTTTTTGTGTCTCAACGCCACTTATAGTCTTAAGAAACCTCTCCGCTTCCCATGCCGCATATTCGTTATGTTTAATTACGTAATGTGACACTCCGCGATAATCTCTATGATCTATTTTGCTGTTTATAACACCGACTGGACCTTTAAGTATAGGATGCTCATGGACTTCCATATCGAGCTTACTCCATTGTTCTTCGTCGATTCGTTCATATTCACCTGCGCCAACTTTAAACAACGCCAATTTTTTTAACGGGTAACCACCTCTCAATTGCTTTCCTAAAAAGTATATTGTATAATTTAACCAGTATCCTACTTTGTCATCTGCAGCGAGAGCTTCTTGGAGTTCAGATTTAAAAGAAGCAGTCAAATACTCATCTGCATCTAAAAACAGCACCCATTTAGTATCTGGTGTATGATTTCGTAAATACCAATTCCTTTTTTTGGGGAATTTTCCGTTCCATGAAAAATCTACTACTTCTGCACCAAACTCTTTCGCAATTTCTTTCGTTTTATCTACACTACCAGAATCAATTATAATTATCTTTTTTGCCCAGTCTGTGCCAATTGATGCAAGACATCCCGGTAAATTTAGTTCTTCGTTTCTTACGGGTATTGCGATGGTTAAATCAAGAATCATTAATTAACAGTTAAGTGAGTATAAAAAATCATTTATTAGGGCAAATGCTACCATTTGATCTTATTAATTATCAACGTTCATATTCCAAATCTTGGTAGCCCATGAGAATAGGGATCACGCAAACAATCTAAATACACGCTATAGAATAATTTAATCCAACAAAAAATCATAACGTCTTTTAACAGGTTTGGCTGGATTTCCTGTGTAAACGGTCCACGGTTCCATATTTTTTCCCATCACAGCAGATGCACCTAGTACACTGCCTTTCATACAAATCACCCCTGGCAATACTACGGCCTTTGCACATATCCAAACATAATCTTCGATAACGATTTCCTTCATGATATAATCAAAAGATGCTTTATTGTAATTATGCGTAGCTCCACAAATATATGCATCTTGTGATAAGATAGCATGGTGTCCTAGTGTTAATCCACCGGGGTTATAAACTTCTACAGCTGGACCAATTGTGGAAACTTCCCCTATCCTTAACAACCAGGGAGCCCATATAGTGCAACTTGGATAAACTGCACTACCCTTACCTATTTTAGCACCAAATAATTTTAGAATAAAAATCCGCCAGTTGTGCATAGGATTAGGGGTCCAGCGACACAAAAGGAACCAAGCAACTGACCACGCAAAACGTCGTAACTTATCGGAAAAAGAAAAAACTGGTTTTAAATATGGATCTTCTCCAGAGGTATCCCGAGTTAGTAACATATTAAGACAAATAGATTAAAATTTCAATTAAATGCAGTAAAATCTGCAATTATTGGACTAATATCTTAATATTTTTTCATTATTTAAATTTTTCTGCGGTTTAAACAGAGATTTATTCTAATCAGCCCGATATAAACAATAACCAAATATAGGACAACGTTTAAGCTCTAATGGCTTATCTTTATTTTTTTATGTGCCAAAAAATTTATTGTTGACTAAAAAGTAATCGAGAACTAATTGTTGACATTTAATTATAATCAATGAAATTTACTTGCGAATGAGTCAAATGATACATCTAGGGCGATTTACATTTACCTAAGCTATATACTAATAACCATATCTTCAAAATATATTGTCAGTCTCAAATGTTAACATAGATTGTTTAAATACACCACATGAAAAAGTTATTTTTTTTTACATATTTCTTATTATTATTTCAAGTTGCCAAACCGCAAAGTATTTACTTATCATTAGAAAAATTTGGTGCCAAGGCGGACGGCACAATTTTACAGGATGGTTCTATGGACGCAGGAAGCCCAGCCTTAACATGTACCAGTGCTTCATTTACTCAAAAAGATATCGGGAAAATAGTATATGTCGCTGGGGCAGCTAATAATACCAATACATTAATAGCGACCATTAGGTCAATTAGCTCTCCAACACAGATTATTTTGAGCAAACCGGCATTGATTTCGGTTAATAACGCTGGGGTAACTTATGGAACCGATTGTACTGATGCTTTTGTAAATTGGAACAAAGCCGCCCGTGTAAACAGAAAAAATAAAATTATTTTATTAATGAAACCTGGCACATATCTTACCTCTTACAATATTTGGCTTGCTGGTGTCAAAGATGTTTTGGTAAACGGCAATGGTTGTAACATTATATGTACTCATGGAGCTTACAAACCCTACTCAGCTGGGGCTGCTGTTGGCTTATTTATGCCCTCATGTTTTGATAATGTTGATAATAATTACTACGATGATAAACAATTAGGTAACACAAGCTTTGGATACAAAATCCAGACTTGCAAAAAAGGTTCCACTATGCTGCAAACATCAAATGTTCCTGACGCCACAAACTTTAAGCCAGATACCTGGCTACTCGTGTATGGGCTGCATCATGAAGATTTCGGCGGCTATCCGCCTGACCCCAGGTTTTTTGAATATGCTAAGGTAAAAACGGTTGATGCTATTACTGGCTTTATCCATTTAGATCGTCCCCTTAAAAACTTATACGATTCAGAATGGCCAGATGGTAAACAAAGGGGAGGAGTTGGAGCAGCGAGAATTATATCCCTCAATAGAGATAACTTTAACTGTATTGAGAATCTTATCATAAAAAATATTCATTTTTTGCCATTTAATGGATGGAACGGTAAGTTCTCAAATGATCAAAGAAATAGCAGAATTCAAATTTATGGTTATATAAATGCACTCTTATCAAATGTTACAACTTCGGCTGCTTATTTTGGACAAGGTAAAAAACTAATTGTTAATCATGTAACCGTAACTTCGGGATGCGAACCCGATAAAGTGATTGATTCTTGTATAATTAAAAACTGTACTATCGCCAATCTCATAAATGCTGGTGGATTAAACTACCTTCATCTTTTAAATAATACATTTACGGGTGGTTTTAATGCAAGTCCTCATAATTTGTATGTGAATGGAAATACCTTTAAATCAAAAGGAGTTAGTTCACAATCGTTAGCCGCATTTGGATTTAATAAAGGAACCGATTATATCCAAATCGGAGTAAATACCTGGGATTGTTCAGACCCCTTAAGAAATGCACTCGTATCGCCTCCACTAATTGTTACAATGACTGTTGGGCAAGTATTAAATAGTAGTACTATAACTATTCCTTATGATAGCTACATTGTTGCACATAATTCAAGGCGGGTAGTTCCTGGCACTACAGGTTATACAACGTCAGGTAAACAGTTTGATGTGCAAAGAGTTTATCAATTTGATGAAAATAACATTGCCATATCAGGTGTATTTAGCAAAGGCCAACCGGCTGTTAAAGACGCGTATATATTTTCAATGGCTCCAATCATAAATGTTACTGGGAAACAAATAAAAACAGGATCAAACGCGAATAAATATATCTTCTTTCAAAAACTATTACCAATAACCCGTTTGAAGATGAGTAATGAAAGCTTTAAAAACTAAAGCTAATTACTCTCCTATTACATGATTTTTCCAGGGAACTCCATTTCAGCGCCGATAGGTGCCTTTCTTTTACGAGTAGGCATCAAAACATTTCTGACCCTTGGATATATAATCTTTTCGACTAAAAAGGAATAAGCTATGCATATAATAAAATACAGTATAAATCTTAAAAAGCTATTTTCTATAAAATCAAGATACTGAGCTTGAACAATAAGAAAATAATGCGATATATATACAACAAAAGAAATTGAAGAAAATATCTCAAATCTCCCTATCGTTGAAGCAAAATACTTCCAATTCGCTTTTTTCCACAACAATGCAATTAAAATAGCAAAAATAGCAAATGCAAATTGACGGACTTCAAGCAAAGGGCTATAACCAATACCCCGGTCAATCC
>NZ_JBFUKX010000097.1:0-5258 GCF_056400605.1 Mucilaginibacter sp. P5_A4
CTCATAATCATAGTCTTGTAGGATGCAATTAACTATTTGCGCCAATACATCTTTATCGGTGGGAACAATACCAACATGGGTTACTTCAGCATCGTTAACATTCTTGCCCTTTATTGATTTATGATTGTTTACCTCTTGCCTCGCTTGTTTAAGATTCATGGTGTAATTTACATTCTGTTAGACAAAAACCAAAATAATTAATGGCTAACCTTTGAGTTAGCTTTGTATATATTACCTTATTTAAACTTCACCGATGGTAGCCTATTAACAATTTCAACAGTTTTAACACTAACACTTATAACACTTAATAATAAGTCTAAAATATATCGTGGATTGCCAACTTCAGTTGCCCAAATGTTTGGGTCATTTCTAATGCCGCTAAATTTATCAGCTTTTATTTGGTATCGATCCATTATCCATTCGATTGCACTTTTGCCATTTATCACGTATTCGTAGGCCTCTATTGGGACATTTGATATTGTAATTTTACTATTAAATACTATTGTGTCCTTTTGGTCTTTTTTCAGAAAACGCATTTTATCAACGAGGTAATTCCCGGTATCTGTGCCAATAAGAGTTACCCCATGATAGGCTGAAACAGTTTCATAATTGATGTGCATATCTGATAGTGCTTTGCCAGCGTTACTAAACTTCCAGAAATCTCTAACGTCTTCGAGCAAAGGTATTCGGGGTAGCATTTTTTTTAAATCATTGGCGAAAGTCTCTCTGTAATCGGGACTATGAAGCAATCCATATACGTAATAAAAAACATCTTCTTTACAAACGTTCTTGCCGTAAATAACTTTTGCACGTTCCAATATAAAATCGCTTACTCCATCCCTACGAACATATTCACTACCACCACCTCCATCAAATAAACTCGGACTCTGCTTTTCACGTTCTTCATAATAATACAATGGGAAGCATTGAGATTTTCCCACAAACTCTAAGTCGGGTAAAGTGTCAGTCATTAGTACAGAAAAATCCTTTCTATACTCGCAAGATATTGCGATAACCTGATTGTTATACTTATGATTGGGGAATAGTCTTTCAAGCTGCCCTCTTCTATGAATCATCTTCTCACCTAAATAAGACAATTGTTTACAAAATGGTCGATATATTGCGGTCGTTATTTTTTGGGGYTCAAACTTAGCGGTATTTCCTCTTGAAAGGTGCGAAATGAGACTGCTGGACCAGCTAATTTTTTCGGGATCTGTATCAATAAAGTTTTCCACTTTAATGCTATTATTTTCCTTCGTCGCCGCTTGGAACCCACTAACTTGTTCATTAAAGAAAATAATGGTTTGTCTCATATTTTCTTCAAGAAGTTTTCTTGAAGAATTATAAACCCAAGCGTCTCTGTTTGTTTGCGAACCATTTGAACTTGCTACAAAGAAGGAATGCGTTTTGACATTGAATTTATTGTCTGGCTCAATAGCGATAAACGCCTGAAATGCGTCGTTTCTATGGCTTATCCAATCGCCATGCTCGTTTGGTAACAAAATTTGCCATTGCATGTCTTTATTACAAACTGATGAAAATTTCGCTATCATTGATAGCTTTTCTTCTTTATTTAAATAGTCACCAATATCGCAATAATGAATTTTTGCTTTTTCAGTATTGTTTGGTTTTTTAACTAAAATCGTAATAGAAACACCTGTTAAAATATTAAAAATATTTTGTCCTTCTTTTCTAGCCGAATCACCAGAACGACCTCTCACACCACCCCGTAAATTAAAGATGTAAATCGCAGAAAATTCTTTTTCTAGGCATTTGCGGAATCCGTCTGCACTGTTTCCAGCTGCACCATCACCCAACCACCCACTATTAGTGATGAAAGCGATTATTCCTCCGTGCTGTTTATCTAAACGGTCTGCACTCCAACGAAAAGCTTTCAAGTATGAATTATATAATGAATTTTTATTGGTAGCATCCGTAAGTGCTGCATAAGTTTGGGTAATACGATAATCTAGTTTTTCATATTTTTGATTCTTTGCATTATCATTTGCAGACTTTTGTCCTACAGAATAAGGAGGGTTACCAATAATCACTCGAAGCGGAGCCTTTTTTTGTGCCTGAACTCGTTTGGAGTTTTGCGAGAACATTTCAGAAAAAAGTTTATCGCTTCCATCGCTTTCACCTAATTGAAAAGTGTCGGTTAAACAAATTCCATCAAATGGTATGTATTCGGATTCGCCAATGATATCGTGGTAAGCATTTTCGATATTTACAGCAGCGATATAATAGGCGAGCAGTACAATTTCATTAGCGAAAATTTCATGTTGGTACTTACGAGACAAGTCTTGCTTTTTTATCAGTCCGCTTTGTAATAGACGGGTAATAAATGTGCCTGTACCTGTAAAGGGATCAAGAATATGGATATTTTCATCACTTAAACTGCGGTTAAATTCTTTTTTTAATACATCGTTTACGGAATGAATTATAAAATCGACAACTTCTACCGGGGTATAAACTATGCCCAGCATTTCAACCATTTTCGGGAAAGCAGTTTTGAAAAACTTATCGTAAAGTTCAATAATAATGCGTTGTTTACCTTCGGCGTTATCAATGTCTTTCGCTTTCATCTTTACCGAATCATAAAATTTTTGTAAGCTTTCAGTATCTTTTCCAATCGCCTGTCCTTCTAAAAGCTCAATCATAGTCTGCATCGACACAGAGATAGGATTATTCTTCACAAATGAATACCCTTCAAATAACGCTTCGAAAATTGGTTTGGTTATAATGTGTTGAGACAACATCTCTATTGCTTCTTGCTTTGATATAGATGGATTTATGTTATTTTGTAATCCACTTAAAAAATCTGCAAAAGCCTGTTGATGTTCGGTGTCTTCTTTATTAATTAAGCAGGTTATTCGTTCAACTTGTCTTTCAGCAATTTGGGCGACACTTTTTGCCCATTGTTCCCAATATAATTTATCACCGACTTTCTTTACCATTCGGGCGAATAATACATTCTGCAATTGTTCAAATTGTAATGCCAATTGCTTTCTAATATCATTACTTGCATTATTTGGTGCTTGCGTATCATTGAGGACAGTTTGCCCCTCCTCAAAAGAATATTCAGGTCTGCCTACAAGAATTTGTTCTGGTCGTGATCTGTTTAATTCTATTTTGTTAACAATAGCGTTAAACCTATCATCATGTGCCCTTAATGCATTTAAAACTGTCCATACTACTTTATATCGTTCGTTGTCATCAAGTGCTAAATTGGCCTCTATATTTGAGGGAACAACCACGGGAATTATGATATAGCCATATTTCTTTTTGGTGGCGGGTGAAAGCCTCATAACTCTTCCTACAGACTGCACAACATCGACCTGTGAATTACGTGCTGACAAGAACATTACCGCATCTAACGAAGGAACATMAACCCCCTCACTTAAACACCTAACATTTGTCAGAACCCGACATTCGTTGTTGTCAGTTTCAGCCTTTAGCCAGCCCAATAATTCATCCCTGGCAGGTGCCGACATTGTACCGTCAATATGATTTGCCGATACGGAAACCATCTGTTCCTTTTTTTCTGCAGGAAGCGAATCAATATAAGCAGTTGTAGCGCTATTATATGTGGAAGTTATCTTTTTAGACGCTGCTATTGTGTTACAAAAAGCTACCGCTCGTCGCATCGGCTCGGGGTCATTAGCTTCTAAAATACCTGCATCACCCAATATTTTTTTTGATAATGCATTAATACAACCAATTAGCTTGGAAGCATCGTCTGCATTAATTTCATTTTCCTCATCCGCAATCATTTTTTGAACTGCTGGGGGAACGTCCTGTTCACTAAGGGTAAGAATTAAAACTTTATAATCTGTTAGCAAGCCGCGTTCAACAGCTTCACCAAAACCAATACGATATATTTCTTCACCATATAAAGCTGTATCATCCATTGAACATAAAACCGCTTCAGCCTGTGCCGCCTTACTCTTTGTTTCATCACTATACAATCGTGGTGTTGCTGTCATGTACAAACGCTTTTTGGCCATTAAGAAATTATTGTCATGAACTTTTGTAAAGATGGACTCATCTTCACCTGCTAACGACACACCAGTAGTACGATGCGCTTCATCACAAATAATTAAATCAAATTCACAAGTGTTTTGCCTGTTTAATTCTTTTTGCGCCTTAGATATTACCTCGATAGATTGATAGGTAGAAAACACCACTGTTAAACCTGATTCTCCTTTTAACTTGATTGAATTAATTTGATCTATGATGTTATTGACATTTGTTGAAGCTGGCAAGGCAAGGTCAATCACTTTAAAATTATCGTTATCTTCGTTCTTTGTTCGTTTTTTTGACACCTCTGGGTCTGAACAAATACAAATAGCATTGATTGGCTCATTAGCCTCTGTAACCCATTCTCGCAATGCCTGTCCTAACAAGGCAATGGATGGTACTAAAAACAATATCAACCCTTTTCCATTTGTCTCGTTTTCGGCAATGCGTAGTGATGTAAACGTTTTTCCAGTACCGCATGCCATAATTAGCTTGCCACGTTCGGCTAGTTTAAAGACATCATTGGTGTTATCCATGGCGGTTTTTTGATGTTGCCGAATGGATTTCTTTTTGCTGCGTGAGCCTTCACCGTGCACACCTTGTTCTAGCTTCTCCCAATCAACCGGTGCCTCCTGCAATTGATGGAGTCTTAGCCGGCTAACTGGTGGATGCTGGTTGTTTATACCTTCTTCGGCATTGCTTCCCCATTTCTTTCCGGTTGTATCGATCCAAAGACGTTGTGAAAACCCAATGGTTTTTAATTCTTCGTTTTTAAAATGTCTGCTAGATGTAGATAAGAAACTGTCAACCGCTGGCTTATCAATTGTTGTACCCTCTGCGAAACATTTACATTGAATAGCCCAGTATTCACCTTCAATGGAAAGTGCTACTAAATCAATTCCCGTATCGGCACCACCAAGTTCTTTTTTTCCCGGAAATTCATTCCATAACCAAACTTTTTTTAACCTGTACGCATACTGCGGATCGGTTTGTAAATAAGCCTGCATTAAGCGTTCAAAACGGTCGCCCTTGTCACGTTCTGAGTGGGAGTTTTTGCGGTATTTATTGAGAATATTGTTGAAGGAAACCATGAAAGTTAGGATACGTTTTGTTTATGTTTGATTCAAATGTAGCCGATATTAATTAATATGAACACATTTACCTAAACCATTCATCGAAAAAACTTGTGTTAGTCTTTTAACTACATGATGCACTGAGAGCACCGGTCATCTACATTC
>NZ_JBFUKX010000098.1:0-4896 GCF_056400605.1 Mucilaginibacter sp. P5_A4
AGGTAATTGCAATAAATAAAGAAACTGCAGATGCGGTAACTCTACATTTTAAACAGCCCGGATTAAAAAAGGTTAAATATTCTGCAGGGCAGTATCTTACCTTGATATTTCGTATAAATGGGCGAAGATATATCAGGCCCTATTCTTTTTCATCGGCCCCTGAAGTTGACCAGGCATTAGAGATTACTATTAAAAGAGTACCTGGAGGAATTGTTTCCAACCACATTATTGATCAGTTAAAGGAGAATGATATAGTTGAGGTAATGGAACCGATGGGAGATTTTACGCTTAACTACAATAATATTACATCCAATACCAGTATTGTATTATGGGGTGCAGGGAGTGGAATAACTCCATTAATGTCTATAGCTAAATATGCATTGAGTAAAAATCTGGTTCAGCATATTACCTTGGTTTATGGTAATAGAAATGCTGAAAGCGTAATTTTTAGCGATAAAATAGCCGCTTTAAAAAAGCAGTACCATGATAAATTTTTCGACTGGCATTTTCATACTCGTTTAAGTGTTTCATCGAGTAATCCTTACCTGATTCAGGGGCGTATTAATCCTGATAAAGTATTATCAGTTATGCAACGTGAAAATAATTTGCACAATACGGTACATTACATCTGTGGGCCTGTAGGCCTAAAAGAATCAGTTAAGGCTGTTTTGAACAAATTAGGAGTAAATAATGAACAAATATTTTCTGAAGATTTTGAAGTTGTCAGAAATCCTGCAGACTTTGAAAATATTATTACCAGACAGGTAATTGTTGAAAAAGGCGACATTTCAGAAATTGTTGAGGTTGTAAAAGGAAAAAGTATATTGGAAGCCAGCCTGGATAGGATGATGGAGTTAAATTACTCCTGTCAAACCGGGAATTGTTTGGTTTGCCGAGCACGTATTGTAACGGGACAGGTAAAAACCATTGGTGTTAAAAAGTTACCAGACGGTTTAAACGCCGATGAATGTTTGCTGTGTTGTAGTTTTCCGTTAAGTGATGATGTGGCAATTGAAATAGCATAATATTAAATTAATAGAATGAAAGTTGTATTACTTGCGGGAGGTTTAGGTACCCGTCTTTCTGAAGAAACAGTACTAAAGCCGAAACCAATGGTTGAAATTGGAGGCATGCCCATATTATGGCATATAATGAAAATTTATTCATCACATGGCTATAATGACTTTGTGATTTGCCTGGGTTACAAAGGTTATGTTATAAAGGAGTTTTTTTCTAATTACTTTTTACATAAATCAGATGTTACGATTGATCTGAAAAATAATTCAGTAGAAGTACATGACTCACAAGCAGAACCGTGGAAAATAACATTAGTAGATACGGGCAATGATTCCATGACCGGTGGTCGTATAAAACGAATACAGCCACACATAGGTAACGAAACCTTTATGCTAACCTATGGTGATGGGGTAAGCAATATAGATATCAATGCACTTGTTAAATATCATCATGACCATGGCAAAATATGTACAGTAACATCAGTGCAACCGTCAGGACGCTTTGGTGCCCTTGATATTACAGAAGATATGGCTGTAAAGTCGTTTTTAGAAAAACCTAAGGGTGATGGTTCCTGGATAAACGGAGGTTATTTTGTTTGTCAGCCTGATGTGTTTGATTATATTAATGATGGCGATAATACTGTTTGGGAACAAAAACCTATGGAGCAAATAGCCAGTAATGGCCAAATGAGAGCATATAAACATGATGGCTTTTGGCGACCAATGGATACCTTAAAAGACAAGCACGATTTAAATGATATGTGGATTAACGGCAGTGCGCCCTGGAAAATCTGGTAACAATGTTTGGTGATTTAGAAAAAATATACAAAAACAAAAGAGTGTTTTTAACCGGCCATACCGGTTTTAAAGGTGCATGGCTATTGAAAATTTTAAATATACTTGGTGCCGAAGTAAGAGGTTATGCCCTTGCTCCGGAAAATGAGTGTAATTTATATAAAACCATAAATGGAAATACACTTTGCAGTTCTGTAATAGCCGATTTAAGGGATAAGCAGGCGCTGAAAAATGCGGTTGTGAATTTTCAACCTGATTTTGTTTTTCATTTAGCAGCACAGCCGTTGGTGCGGCTGTCTTATCAGATACCATCAGAAACTTTTGAGGTTAATGCCATTGGTACAGCTAATCTGTTGGATGCGGTTATGCTGCTTGATAAGCCATGTTACTGTGTTTTAATTACAACAGATAAGGTATATCATAATAATGAATGGGAGTACCCGTATCGTGAAAATGATCGCTTAGGTGGGTATGATCCTTATAGCGCCAGTAAAGCTTGTGCTGAATTGGTTATTGATTCATACCGAAATTCGTTTTTTAACACCAAATCATTTAATATACATCAAAAAGCAATAGCGGTAGGCCGGGCAGGAAATGTTATTGGTGGTGGAGATTGGTCTAAAGATCGTTTAATACCTGATATCGTTAAAGCTTTATCAAGTAATACAAAAATTGAAATCAGAAACCCTGATGCTGTACGGCCATGGCAACACGTTTTGGAGCCTTTAAGTGGTTATTTGCTATTAGGGGCAAAATTAATGCAGGAACCACAAACATTTTCAAATGCGTATAATTTTGGTCCTGATGTTAATGATGCCTTACCCGTAATTAAAATGGTAGATATGGCAATCGAATCATGGGGAAGCGGAGAATACTTTATAAACAAAAATGTTAACCAGCCACACGAAGCCGGTTTGTTAAAACTTGATGTGAATAAAGCCAGGGTGGATTTAAAATGGGCACCCAAACTAAATGCTGGTGAGGCTGTGCATTCAACTATTAAGTGGTATAAAGAGTTTTACAACAAAGGTTACATGCCTGAGTATATGGAAAAACAGATACACAATTTTTTTAATGGCTAAGGTATTTATTACAGGTATCACCGGGTTCCTTGGATCAAATATAGCTGGTGTGTTAGTAAAACAGGGACATGATGTTGTGGCTATATACCGACCCAATTCTTCAAGAAAATTATGTGAAAATTTTGCTAATAAAGTACAATGGATACTGCAGGAAGAAAATGATGAATGGGTTAATCAGGTAATTGAATCAAGTCCAGATGTAATAATCCATTCTGCATGGTTGGGTGTTGGACATATGGAAAGAGATAACTGGGAAATACAGGCTTTAAATATAGATTTCTTAAGGGAGCTGTTATTTATTKCAGAAAAATCTCAGACTAAAAAATTTATCAGTTTAGGATCGCAGGCTGAATACGGTGTTTATGACGGGTGTATTGATGAAAACTTTCCGTTAAAACCTACGGAGGCATATGGTTGCGTTAAAGTTATTTGCACAGAGATAGTTAAACAATATTGTAATTATCATAAAATAAATTGGTATTGGTTAAGGCTGTTCTCTTTTTTTGGGAAGGGCGAATCAGAAAACTGGCTGATACCTTCAATGGTTAAGATGATGCTCCATAGTCACCAAATGGACTTTACAGGAGGCGAACAAAAATATTCATATTTGTATGTGAATGATTTAGGAGTCGCGATTAATAAAATAATAACAAAAGAAGGTCAGAGTGGCATATATAACCTGTCTGGAAAAAAATTAATCAGGCTTAAGCACCTTATTGAACAAATCAGAGATAAAGTAAATCCATCTTTTATGTTGAACTTTGGCAAGTTACCGTACCGGCCAAATCAATCTATGCACATACAAGGTGATTGTACAAAATTTGAAAATGAATTTGGAATCTTTGATGTATCGGATTTTGAACAATCAATATCAGATACAATAGAGTATTTAAAAACAAAATTTAAAAACTAATATGAAAGCATCTGATTATATAGCTTCTTTTTTAGAAAGAAAAGGTGTAAAACATATATTTGAGTTATCAGGGGGGATGATTACCCACCTTTTAGATTCATTAAATCAAACAACTGATATTAATATTATTACCATGCATCATGAGCAGGCAGCTGCCTTTGCTGCTGATGCTTATGGGCGTGTTTCCGGTATTCCCGGAGTTGCTTTAGCTACCAGTGGCCCGGGTGCAACTAACTTGTTAACGGGTATTGGTAGTTGTTATTTTGATTCGACTCCGGCTGTTTTCATTACCGGGCAGGTTAACAGACATGAACAAAAAGGTGACAGGGATATCAGGCAACTGGGTTTTCAGGAAACTGATATTATTGCTATGGTAAAGCCCATCACAAAAGCCTGTTTTAAAGTTGAAAGTGAACATGATTTGCCTTCAATAATGGAAAGTGCTTTTTCTATTGCCACCGAAGGCAGGCCGGGGCCGGTTTTGATAGATATACCCATGGATATTCAGCGTTCACAGATTGAACCACTTTGGGATAATGATAGTATTCAAAATAGTGATGGTCCAACAGAGGCTCAGTTAACTGATCTTTATAAAGATATACAGAACGCTAAAAAACCATTATTACTGATTGGCAGAGGAGTGAGGGCGGCGTTTGCTACCAATGAAATGAAGGCCTTTCTGCAAAAAACGGAATTACCTGTAATAACTACTTTATTGGCTGTTGATGCGGTTGAATATGATTATCCGGCAAGAGTTGGCTTTATTGGTAGTTACGGTAACCGCTGGGCAAATATTGCTTTTGGTGAATGTGATTTGTTAATTGTTGTAGGTAGCCGGCTTGATATCAGACAAACGGGTTCTGATACTAAGTTTATTGAAAATAGGAAAATATATCATATTGATTGTGAAGCAGCAGAAATTAATAACAGGGTAAAAGGGTGTGTGCCTATCGTAACTGACGCAAAGAGATTTTTTGATGTATTTAATGAAGCTTCAGGAAATGAAGTATTTACCAAACAGACTAACTGGTTCCAATATATATCAGATTTAAAAGCAAAGTGGCCCGATGTAAAAGAGCTTGAACCAATT
>NZ_JBFUKX010000099.1:0-4768 GCF_056400605.1 Mucilaginibacter sp. P5_A4
CAGTCACCCGGCCTATTGCCCGGCAAATATAGTTGCCTTTAGAAATCAGTACGTAATTACCCTTTTTGACGTAATGTATAAATTTGCTGATGCAAGATGTTGCAAAATCACCTTCGCCCTTGTCTTTAGCCAAGGCTTTAGTTTCAGATTCGCTTAAATTACTGAAATTATTGAGGCCGCCCCAACCCAAAGCGATGCAGTTATTTTCCATGCAATAATCATATATCTCATTATCTTCAGAGCGCAAAGTATTGCCTAATGATATTTTAAAAAACTGCGCTTTTTTAAACTGATCTTCACTTATTTGGAAACGTTTTATTTGAACATCGGGTTTATAACGAGCTCTTTCGCAAAGTGTAAAAAATATTCCGGGCTCTATCTTATAATTTATAGTATTAGCAAGTACCGGTGTTGCGCCAGGCGATACAGCTTCAACCCCCTCTGCTTCATCTTCGGGTTGGAGTAATACTGGTTTAATACCTTCAATAAAATCTTCGTAGCCCAAGCTTTGGTGAAAAGTGGTAAACACTACTTGCCCTTCATCACGTAATCGCTGATATTCGCTCTTAAGTTCTTCGCGATTATTTGCTACAAAATCAGGATTTGCTATTTCAACCGCTTTATTAATCGTGTTATACGTTTTACCCGTTCCCGGAGGGCCATATAGGATAGTATTTAATGACAAAGCCTTTTGCGTTTTATTTGTTTCGGGTGGTGACTCCGGTTGTTCTCCCGTCAACGCCCACAATTGATGTGTATAATCAAAATAGTCCTGATCAGTAGATTTTTGCTCGATCAGGTATTTATGAGCTGTAGAAATAGGAGCATTACCTGCAGGCATCCCTTTCGCTCTGGCGGCTTTGAACAAAGCTTCGGGCTTAAAAATATTTATTACCAAATAATCGCTATATAAGAACGCTACTTTCCATTTATAGGTATCGCCTAAGTCCAGACCGTCTATTGGTTCTAAATTATTATTTAACGCATCCGTTGCTATGGTGACGATTAACTTTTTAACCTCAAGAAATGCGTTGTAAGCATCATTGCCATATTTTGAGTGCCATGCATAAGTGCCATCGGTTTTGTAATTGGTACGAGTGTCAGTTTCCTGGCTATTTTTTCGATAAATACCAAATTTATAAGCCGAGCCACCCCAAATGCTTCCCAAGTCGGTAGTACGAGCTTCTAACCAATAACAAAACGAAGTTGATTTGTCAAGATTAGTGTACTCATCTAATTGCATGGTTTCAAGCCTGCTTAGCGACCACGTTTCTAAAAATTGGGCTTTAAGTTCGTAAAGGGTCATTATATGTGATTAATTGTTTAGATTCTTTGACGAATGAAGATACTGTTATTCGGTGAACCCCCAAAATGCGGCCGATCGCGCTGTGCGAAATCTTTTTGTTAAGCAGTATCTTAATATCGTCTTCTTTGCCTGTCAGTTTCCTGTTTTGTGATTTGCTACCTTTTGGCCTTCCTAATATTTTACCTTCAGCTTTACGTCGGGCCAGTGCTTCCTTTGTACGTTGCGAAATTAAATTGCGTTCAATCTCTGCAGATAGGCCGAAAGCAAATGCTAAAACCTTAGAGTTGATGTTATTTCCTAATTCGTAATTTTCTTTTACCGTATAAACCATTACATCCTTTTCCATACAGTCATGCAATATCTTCATAATCTGCATCAGATTACGCCCCATTCGCGATAATTCAGAAACTATTAATACGTCACCTTTCTTCATACGCTGTAGTAGGTCGCCAAACTTGCGTATGTCAAGCCGTTTGGTTGAACTAATTGTTTCTTCAACCCACTCATCAATTTCCAATTGACGGATATTTGCAAATTTTAAAATCTCGAACCGTTGATTTTCAGTTGTTTGTTTGTCCGTACTGATTCGGATGTAGCCATATTTCATAGTGTCTAAGTTTTTTAAAGAGTTAAAATAGACAATATATGATTTGAAAAATTGGCCGATGGCATTAAAAATGTGATTATTGCAAATAGAGTAACGAGCGTTTTAATTCGTCAATTGGCTTCGACATAGTGATTGGAAATCCACCATATGTGGATTCAGAAAACATGGTCAATAATGATCCGGAATTCCGGGACTTGCTCAAAAACAGATTTRCAACAACTAAAGGGAATTGGGATCTTTTTGTGCCATTTATCGAAAACGGTGTTTCATTAAATTCAGAAAACGGCGTTTTTTGTTTTATCATACCTAATAAACTTTTAAGTGCAACTTATACCATAGATTTAAGAAAGCATTTGAGCTGTTTCAATATTTTAGAAATTAGAGACTATTCAACGCTAAATGTTTTTAAAACAGCGAACGTTTATCCAATTACCCTTTTATTAAGAAAAACTGACATTAAAAAAAATGTAACGATGACTACAATGGAGTCAGTTAACTTTTTCAAAACACAAAATCTAATTAATGCCCAGACGTTTTATAAGGACACATTTTGGGATAAGTATTTCTTCAATGTCGATTATGTAAAAATATTAATCAAGATTGCCAATCAATTGACATTTGGAAACATAGGGGGTTTAACAATTTTGGGGGCCGCAACAGTTAATGAGGCATATTTGATAAAAGAAAAGGTGTATGAACATACTGGGGAAAAAAAAGTAAAAAAATTAATCAACACAGGGACGATTGATAAATGGACTGCACTGTGGGGAACAAGAAAAACGCAATATATCAAAAGCGCATACATATTTCCTGTCATCTTAAATTCAGATTTAAATAATATAAATCCATCCCGATTGCTTCAAGCCGAAAGCCCTAAAATAATTATCGCCGGGATGTCAACAGATATCGAGGCCTTTTTAGATATTAATGGAGAATATTTAGCCGGAAAATCAACAACGATAATTCTGGACACGCCCGATAACTTAAAGATATTTACCGCGATACTTAACTCAGATGTGGCGTCTTTTTTTGTAAAATTAAACTATCATTCGCTAAAAATGTCAGGAGGCTATTTAAATATCAATAATGAAATCATTAAAAGCATTCCAATACCGGGCTTACAAACAAACACAAGAAAAATATTGATAAACTTGGTTGAATCATTGTTATTTACTGAAGCCCCCAATGATGCCAGGGCCCACATACAATTAAAAATCAACACATTTATTTATAAATTGTATTATTTTAATTTTGAAGAGATTAAAACAATAAATCCTGATTTTCCACTAACTGAAAAGGAATATCGTGATTTAAAAATAGAATAATCAACGATATTACTATAGCAATAACACCTGGAAAAACGGAAGCTTGTTATTCATTTTCCGCATCGTATTCCCCGTTTATTACTTTGAATTTAGTGACCGTTTTTATATAAAGAAGATTTATATAAATCTGGTTATGTGGATCTTTTAAATTTTTAAATGCGTTTTTACAAATCTCCATTTTTTCTTCATCAGTTAGTTGGTCTGAAAGTTTCGGCCAATTATCTAAAAACCGGATGATTTCTATGCCATGCTCTTTTAATATTTCTGGAAAGTAGGCTTCGTAAATAACACCATCAAGAACCTGCTCAAAAGTAGAGGTTAATTGGTCTGAAAGACTATTTAAAAATTGGGTCTTTACGAAAATAATGTAAGAARCAATTGACGTTATTGAATTATGAATTTTTCGTTCATATCTATCGCTGAAATTAATTTTTCTTATGGGTAATTGTTTGACTTTGGATAATTTAACCTGTGCAAATACCCTTCCCTCCTCGTTTACTATTTCTTGATAACACCAACGGAATAGCGTTGAGTTAAATAAACCCAAAATATAAAGTATGTCATAATCAGATTCTTTAGTAGGAATCAATCCGATTACGCTACCATCAAACCACCTTCTATTTAGATCAACAGCTGCGATGATCTTATCAGATGTTTGGCGAATTAAAAGCTTAGGAGAGCTGTTGTATACCGTTTCATTAAAATAAACAATCTCATTTGACTTGATAAAGTTTTTAAAATCCTTTCTAAAATATCTATCTGTATTTGGCTTGATATAATATTTTTCAAAGTCTCTACCTTTCCAATACATTACGGGTTCGGCTCCAATTCTTTCTTTAACAAATATTCTTTGTGCCAAATCACTTTTCGTGCGCGCCTCTTTGCCAACATTGACTCTTTGACATTGCAAACCAACATCTTTTAATGTAAAATGATCAAAATTTCCAAACGAAATGACAGGTACAGAAAAGCTTAAGATAGGCCTGATAAATTCTTTGTCCTGATTAGAGTTAAAATAATTTTGATAAATTAAAGAGTTTCGGTCTAATTTTTTGAGTAACTCTTCCTTTTTAATTCGTGGCCATTTGGAAATATCATTATATTGAAGTTGAGAATTTTCGACTGTTTTGTTTTTAATAAGAATTATACATGATGGTGCAATGACAGTTTCAAAAATATTTTCTCCAAGATCAACTATAGCAATAATTTGTTTTTTTAAAATTAGAGTTCTAACATCTTTTAATCTTTTCTGACGCAAAATGGTGTTGGGTATTATTAAGGACCCACACGCATTGCTATTACATAATCTTAATGACAAATCAACAAAGATTTTAAAACTATCTGTATGTTCCGAGGTTGCATCAGGATACGCTTTTTTCAAAGCATCAAGATCGTTATCAAGGCCGCCTCCCCAAGGTGGATTTCCAATCACTATGTCGAAGCCAATTGACGAATTAAAACGCTCGTTACTCTATTTGCAATAATCACATTTTTAATGCCATCGGCCAATTTTTCAAATCATATATTGTC
>NZ_JBFUKX010000100.1:0-4428 GCF_056400605.1 Mucilaginibacter sp. P5_A4
CTTTATATCCTTTGCCTTTATATCCTTTGCGGTCGTAGTTATCATAATGTGCTGCATCCTCTTCCATCCCCCAGGCATTGCGGTAATAATGTTCATCTACAATTTCGGGCTTGCGAATGGTTAATTTACCTCTGCTCCCAAGCCAGTCCTTGCCGCCCATGCTTGCAATACAGTGAAGGTTAGGGTATTTGGCTTTAATGCCATCATAAAACTGGGCGTAACGTCCGTCATAGCTGCCAGACACATCAAATCCGTCTTCGTTACCAATCTCTACATAGCTGAGTTTAAAGGGTGCCGGGTGCCCATCTGCCGCCCGTTTAGCACCCCAGTAGGTGTGTACGTCGCCCGTAACATACTCAATCTCATCCAGCGCGTCATCTACATATGGCTTTAAAAGCGGGCCTGCGTCCACATGGTCGCCGTCGAGTGAATAGCCGGCATAAACGGCAAGCAGTGGTTCCATTTTCAGGTCTTCGCACCATTCTAAAAATTCAAGTAAGCCCATTCCGTCACTCGGGCGGTAGCCCCATGAGCCCGTATGGCCGGGGCGATTTTCAAGCGCGCCTAAAGTGGTCTTCCACGGAAAAGCATCGTTCAACTTCGGCCCTTCAAGGAAATTACCGCCTGGAAAACGTAAAAAGCGGGGTTTCATATCAGCCAGTAACTTCATGATATCTACCCGGTTCCCATTCGGGCGGCTATGGTAAGTTGGCGGAAATAACGAGACGAGGTTAAAATAATAAACCCCGGTACGGTTTGTCGAAATAACAAAACGGGCGTCAGTCGTTGGTTTAACACCAGCGCCGGTTGTTAATTTAAGTTCATATTTTTTCCAAAAGGGGCTTTTTATCAAATTAATAGTCCCCGAAGCATATACCGTTTTACCGTCATTGCTTTCTATACTTACGGTTATAGGCCCGGCAGTGTTATCAGCAATTACAGGAAGAGGGGTTGCAGGCTTGGGGTCCCAGGGGCTGGCGGGGAGTGGCCCGCTTGCTGCACCCTTTATATAAAACGAAGCGTTATAAGTTGTATTAGGCAAAACAGGTATGCCCCAATAACCTTCATTTGCAATACCGGCCCTACCGTCGCCGGTATCCACCATTAGTTTTAAACAGGTGGTTAACGCGCCATTAATTGCATGGCGCCGCTGATCGATGGGTACATTGCCGGGGTTTGGGGCAACTAATTGAATGGTGGCCTTCGCAGCACCTTCCCTGATCAGGCTCCATGCTTCCGGCGTATTGGGGTTGTCCTTAAATATCCTGTTTCTGATCAGCTCGGCATACAACCCCCCATCGTACGAATGGTTGATCTCTTCGGTCATCAACCCATACAGTTGCGGACTTACATTTGCGCCGGGCCTGGTTAAATCAAGCGTTAGCTTAGGGGTCTGTGCTTTTACGCCTGTTGTTGTGAACAGGAACAGGCACAAACTTAAAATGGGTAATAACTTTTTCATCGTGAAAGTTTATATTATTAATTGTTTTTTTTACACTTATTTTATAAGGCCAACGGGTCATCTTCCATTGAAAATTATTTCTCAGTTTATCGGTATTGGGTTTATTTAACCAGGATTTTTACTGTTTTTGAAATATTGCGTGATGAATTACCTAACTGAAGAACAAATTCGCCAGCTTCAACTTTCCATGATTTTGTTGTTTCGTCATAAAAAGCCAAATCACCAACCTTTACATCCAGTTCAACTGTTTTTGTTTCGCCGTGCTTTAAAAATATCTTTTTAAAACCTTTAAGCTCTTTTTCGGGACGTAAAACCGAACAAACCGGATCGCTTACATATAATTGCACAACATCAGCCCCATAACGGCTGCCTGTGTTTTTAATGGTGAATTTTGCGTGGATGGTTTCATTTTTCCCGTAGCTTTTTTTGTCAGCCGAAAAATGACTGATAGAAAAATCAGTATAGGAAAGCCCGTAACCAAAAGGGAATTGGGGTTCAATTTTCTTAGTGTCGTACCAGCGGTAGCCAACCAATATGCCCTCTTTATATTCGGCCGTTGCGCCGGTACCCGGATAAGTATTTAAGGCGAAAGCAGGGGAATCTTTTAACGATACAGGAAAAGTAAATGGCAACCTGCCTGACGGGTTTACTACTCCTGTTAAAACATCAGCAAGTGCGTTTCCTGCTTCTGAACCGTTAAACCACGACCAAACAACCGCATGATTGTTTTTTTTGATTTCATTCAAATTATACGGAGCGCCGGCCATTATCACAATAATGGTATTGGCATTAACGGCTGTAACCGCGTTAACCAATGCCTGTTCGCCAAAAGGCAGTTCCAGGCTTTTACGGTCATGGGCTTCACTTTCATACTCACGATTGGAACCGATACATAAAATGGCAACATCGCTGGTTTTCGCAAGCGCTACCGCCTCATCAATCAGCTTTTGATCGGGCTGGTCGTAGCCACGATTTTGTTCATCACTATTACTTGCCAGGTAGTTTGCTTTATAACCCTGGGCAAAGCTGATGCTGGCTGTTTTGCCGAACCTTGATCGTATACCTGCTAACGCAGTTATTTCATATTTAGCTTTTACACCGGCGCCATACCCCCCCAAAGCAAATGTACGGATGGCATTATCGCCAATGACGGCAATGCTTTTAATATTACCTGCTTTTAAGGGCAACAAATGGTTGTCGTTTTTTAGCAGGACTATAGATTCTGAGGCAATATCATAGGCGGCTTTGGCATGCGCCGGTGTAGCGATAGACCCTGCAGGATGATTGGTACTCATGGAGGTATGGTACATCACCCACAAAATCCTGCGAACCTTATCGTCAATTGTTTTTACCGGAACCCGGCCTTCCTTAACAGCTTTAAGTAAGGGCTGGGCAAAATACCACTGATCATACGGGCCGCTTGAGCCCATTTCTATATCCAGCCCGTTGTTGGCCGCTGCAACGGTATGGTGCGTCCCGGACCAATCTGACATGACCACTCCTTTAAAGCCCCATTCGTTTTTCAGCACTTTATTTAATAAAAAATCATTCTCGGAACACCAATAACCATTCAGCTTATTATAGGCCGACATAATGGTGTAGGCATTACCCTGCTGTATAGCTGCTTTAAATGCCGGGAAATAAATTTCGCGCAATGCCCTTTCATCAACTATGGTGTTTACGCTATCGCGGTTAAGCTCCTGGTTATTGGCGGCGAAATGTTTTATACAAGCTGCTACATGCCGGCTTTGAATCCCTTTTACAGCCCCGACCGCCAACAGGCTGTTTAAATAGGGGTCTTCCGAATAATATTCATAGGTGCGGCCGCAAAGCGGCATCCGGCAGATATTGAATGCGGGTGCAAGCATTATATTCTTTTTACGGGCATTGGCCTCCTCGCCTATAACTACCCCGTATTTATTTGCCATTGCGGGGTTCCAGGTAGCCGCTATGGCCGAACCATTTGGTAAAAACGTGGCAGAATCGATTGTCCAGTTAGCCGATGCCCAATCAAAGCGCTTTATTTCTTCGCGTACACCCAAGGGGCCATCATCGCACGTAAGCTCCGGGATACCTAAACGGCTTACACCTGCGGAAGAAAACAGCGCGTTGCCGTGAAGCATGTCTATTTTTTCTTCCAGCGTCATTTTGCTGACGATGCTGTTGATCTTCGCATTTAGCGCAACCTCGCTTTTGTTTTGTGCCGAAACGCCGCCGGCCACGAAAAATGCCATAAAACAGGCAATAGTATATTTCATAAAATATTATTTCTTCTCTTTTTGTTCGTTATCGTTCAGCATACGCTGTGCATTTGCCATTCCTATTATCAGCAGCGAAAAAAAAAGCATACAGCTGCAGGTTATCTTTACTATTTTCAACTTTGGTATTAATATATTCATGGGTTAAGATTTTTTAATAAAGTTTACCAGGATAACATCATTTTCCCGGATATCAAACTCCTGGGAATACCCGGAATTAGGCTTGATTTCAATTTCCCGTTTTGCAACAGGAGAGCCATTTTCTTCTTTTAACTTTTCAACTTGYTGCCTGTTCAACTGTCCAGGCCTGCCCATATCCACATAACGTGTATAGGCATCGTTCATYCTATAACCTACTTTATAAATTTCCATAGTATATTTTCCGGCAGGYACATGCGATARRTTTATTTTCACTTTGCCTTTTGATTTGGCCGGCAAATCTTTTATATAATAAGCCTGATTATTGACAGAATCCGGTAAAGTGTAGGTATAATCCCACAATAATGCCTGGATATCCCCTTTATCATTTTTACAAACCCATGAACGTGTGTCTGTATTGGCTAATTCRGTTCCTCCAAGCTTATTCATAAACTTATAAGAATAAAAAGCAGGCTTGTTTATGCCTTGAATGTTGAGTAAACCAAAACCTCCATGAAAAGGTGTAAACCGCGGACCAGGTTCTTCAAAAACATCGGTAAAAACCCAGTA
>NZ_JBFUKX010000101.1:0-4376 GCF_056400605.1 Mucilaginibacter sp. P5_A4
CATCGCCAGAAGTGATACCAACACCTTTGGTGCTAACCGCTTTGAACTAACCATTCAGCAACTCATCGCCAGAAGTGATACCAACACCTTTGGTGCTAACCGCTTTGAACTAACCATTCAGCAACTGCCTGCATCTAAATATCAACTGGCCACATTTACAGCTCAAAAAGCTACAGATGGGGTACTGCTTACCTGGAGGGCTTACAACGAGGGCCCCAATTATTTCTTCACCCTTGAAAAGCAGCAAACAAGCGGCAAAGACTATTCATCTGTTTATCACACCCAAAGCAATGGGCGTACTATTTATAAGTACACCGATAAAACACCAAACACGGGCGACAATGTATACCGCTTAAAACAGGTTGACCTGTTTGGCAATATTACCTATTCGGGCCCGGTGAATATTTATTACGATAAAAGCGGCAGCAATAACATGTTTACGGTTTACCCTAACCCTACCGCAGAAACTTTGAATGTAAATGTAACTTTTGGAAAAACAATTACAGCGCCACAAACGTACAAACTGAATATTTACGATGCTACTGGGTCGTTAGTAATGCAGAAAATATCCGACAATACCAACTGGAATGAAAACGTATCTAAATTTAACCCGGGTGTTTATATTGTAGAATTGAAAGATAATAGCGGCAGTTCTTTAGGAAAAGTTAAATTTGTAAAAAAATAATCTTAGATGGGAAGAATGGTGAAGTATAATAAGGTTTATCGTTTTTTATTTACATTATTAATATTGGTGCTATTTTCACCGATGATAGTTAGCGCACAGGAATCTGAATGTGGGGGTGTATCAGACCCCTTTAACGAAGCATGCCCTCTTGATACCTGGGTTGTAGTATTGGTAATAGTGGCAGGTGTATTTACCTCAATCCATCTTCACCGTAAACAAAGATCCCTTCGGTCTTAAGGAGATTTTTGCTTATTTAAATTCCCTCCCTTATCTCCCTGGAGCCAATAAACGTTTGTTTATATTTGGCGTATAATTTATTACCGGTTACTTCCTCTTCATTTTATTGCGGCTATCACTATCCTACCCGCCGTACACCTCTTTTTTTAACTGTAAGGATAACACTTTTTAACCACGCATTATTCAAGCAGTAATTTATAAAAAATAATTAATTATTACAACATACAACAACAACTATGCGTATAAATTCTATAAGTATTAAGAAATATATCTATTATCCCCCCTGACTTTTACCAGTGCATTGAATATCAATTTATTAAATAAACAGTATCCGGAAATCTATTTTCAAACTCATTATAAATTCAAATATGAAAATTGGACTCAAAAAGATGGTATTGCTTTTTTTAACGGTAACCTGTTTTAATAATATTAAAGCAGCCACTTATGGTTGGACCGGCGCTATTTCATCAAGTTGGACCAACCCGCTTAACTGGCTTAACGGAGTGCTGCCTGTAACTGATTATCCCGGCCAGAACCGTAATACGGATGTGGCACAATTTGGGGTTAGTGCATTAGGCCTTTTTGTTAATCAGCCAGTCTTAACATTAACATCGGGCCAATCTGTAACAGTAGCAGCTGTTACATTTGGGCCCAATCAATTTATCAATGTCACTAATCTCCTTTTTAACGGCACTACATTAACGGTAAACGTTGGAACTTTAAATGTAACTGGCAACATTACTCAAAACATTAACAGCAATGCCGTTACTAATAGTAGAATTAATAATTTTTTATTAGGCACAGGTACAATTAACTGCGCCAACATCCAGGTTGGCAGCGGTTCAAGCACTACAACAAATTTTAATTTTCTTTTTTCGGAGGTTAAAAACCTTAACGTTACCAACAATGTTACCGTTGTCATGAATACTGCGAAACCAAACGGCTGTGCCTTTAGGTTACAAGCTGGCAGTATGGCAATAGGCGGTCAAATAGGATTTACCGTGGCCTCCGCTTCAGTTACCTCCACCAACGCGGGATATTTTACAATTGATGGGTTAAATTCTTCCGGGGTTAAAAGCAATCCAACCTTAACGCTTAGTAACGTCAATGCATTAGGTGTTGCTGCGTCTCTTCCACAAATCACTACGGGAATAAACACTGGGTTAAATATGGCTACGGTCAATTTTGACGGTACGGGAACATCTGGTGGTAAAATTACTGTAGTTTACACCGCGGCAAGCCCAACTGTTTACACCAGTTCGCTTAAAGGTTTTGGCCCGGGTGGCGGAACTATTAATACGGCTTTATCAAACTATGACAACCTGATTGTTAACGGCACTGGTACCGCCACAATTGGATTAGGTACCGGCGCAGGAGTATTGAAGCTCGACTCTACGTTAACCACATCTTCCAATACTACGTTTGCAAACGCTACTACAACAACCACCATTGGTACAAACTGGCAAAATGACGCAGCCGCAACCATCACCGGAGGAGCGGGAACAACAACCATACTTAAAAATTTAACAAACGCGGGCATAATGAACATGGCTTCGGGCAATATAACCATTGGCAGTAATTATACTAATGATGGCACTTACACCCAGGCCGCCGCCGCAAGCGACCCCACAATTACAAGCCCTGTACCTACCAATACCACTTATTTTACATCAGCATCACCCGTTTTAACAAACACAACCAGCAGCGATATAACTACATTTAATAACCTGGTATTTACTGGTGGTGCTACAACTGCGGCCTCCTTAACCGGTAGTGGCCCTTTCATAGTTGCCAGTAAAGGAATTTTGCAATTAAAAACTACCGGCATTACTTTACAAACAAACGGCCTTTTAACCTTAAAATCAGATGTATCATCAACAGCGGCTGTCGCATTTATACCAGTGGGCGCGGCAATTGCAGGCTTTGTTAATGTTGAGCGTTTTTTAACCGGAGGAGGCGTGACGACGAATCGGGGCTATCGTATGTTATCTTCGCCCGTAAACCAAACAAGTGCAACTTCGGCTTTAACCAATACCTTTGGTTTAACTTACTTAAAAGATCACACTTTTAATGGCATTACTTACACCGGTGCTTATACAGGAGGTGTAGCAGGTACCGCTGCGGGCTTTAGCATAACCAGTGTTGGCCCTACTGTTAGTATTTGGGACGAAAGAAAAGCCACTAATAATACCGCGTATAACGCGGGCAGGAATATAGGGGTTACAAAGATCAGCCCTACAAATGGTGTCTTCGTTACGGCAACTACCAATACTATCGATCTTTCTGACGGTACAACCAACCTTGCTTTACCTGTAGGTAATTCATTTCAGCTATTTTTCATCGGCCCAAGCAGCCGCACCAACGCATCGGCAAGCACCCCGCCTGCCGATGCAACTATTACCGCACATGGCTATATTAACCAGCAAAATGTAACAGTTGCTTTATGGCACACGCCCACAGGTGGTGTTTCCGGCAAGTTATCATATACTGCCGCTTTAGGTACTACAATGGCGGGTATTAACATGGTTGGTAATCCGTATGCCTCTACCATTAACCTGCAAACGGTTTTAAACGATAACACCGGCAATATTGACAATATATATGTATTAGCAGTAAAAAATTATCCTTCACAAGCTTTTATAGCTTATACGCCAAGTGGCACATCGGCACCGGCACAAGGTTATGCCGTAAGTGGTGAAGGCTTCTTTGTTCATGCAACAGGTACAGGTAAATCTTTAACTTTTAATGAAGGCGAAAAAACGCCTGCAACGCAGTTGACTGGTACGGGGCTAATTATGTCGGCCCCAAAAAGCGGGCAGATGGTAGCCAATGAACCCGGCGCAATGTCAAAAAGTTTCAAAACTTTGGCAGTCAATACTGCAACGCAAGCCATAGATGCCGGCCTTACGGGTTTTTATATGAAGATGGAAAAAGATACTGCGGTTTATAATTACTGCGGCATTTATTTTGGCGGCCAGTGGTCAAAAAACTTTCAGATAGGTGATGCAAGAGATCTGGATGGAAATAGCCCCCAGGTAATGATGTCAAGTTTTTCTGCTGATAGGGTACGTTGTGCGGTTAAACATTTTCCCGATTATAGGCAGGGTGTCAGARTAAAGCTTTTTGCAAATGGTAAAACTGATGGYATGTATACTTTAAAAATTGAAGGCATTCGCAACATTGATACAAACAATTATAAAATAACCCTGCTTGATCATTTTAAAAAGGATTCGTTAGATATTGGCCGGTATAAATCATACGCATTCAACATCGCCAGAAGTGATACCAACACCTTTGGTGCTAACCGCTTTGAACTAACCATTCAGCAACTGCCTGCATCTAAATATCAACTGGCCACATTTACAGCTCAAAAAGCTACAGATGGGGTACTGCTTACCTGGAGGGCTTACAACGAGGGCCCCAATTATTTCTTCACCCTTGAAAAGCAGCAAAC
>NZ_JBFUKX010000102.1:0-4342 GCF_056400605.1 Mucilaginibacter sp. P5_A4
GGGGATTGCTTCGTACCTCCTATGTTTACAGTTGGGGATTGCTTCGTACCTCCTATGTTTACAGTTGAAATTAAAAAATGTATTATATCTTGTTTAGGAGATATTAAAACATTCTTTACATACATTTTATGAGTGAAAAAGGATGAGAGCACGTCGTGCCTAAATAGCTATAAGCATATTGTTTGCGAGATACAGCCTCATTCTTTTTATTTTCTTGAGTTTGAACAGAATGTAAGGAATACGGCATAGCAGTATATCCAGGATAGCCAACAGGAGGAAAAACGGAGGAAGGTTTTCACTTGTAGAATTATAAGAACAATTATCTATGACGAAAAGACTATTAAAACAGGTAGTGGGTATTGATGTAGCCCGGAAAGAACTCGTGGTGTCCTTAGGCAATATGAACGATGAGGCAACAACCAGTATTTATGCTTATAAAACTTTCTTCAATACAGAAAAAGGGTTTATGGCTTTGATATTATGGGTTAAGAAACAAACCATTGAGGAGTCGCCATTAAGATATGTTATGGAAGCGACCGGTGTTTATCATGAAGCATTAGCGTATTTTCTATCTAATAAAACATATTCCGTAAGTATAGTAATGCCTAACAAGATTACCAACTTCTTTAAGACATTAGAAATCAAGACCGTAACGGATAAGTCTATGTCCGAAGCAATAGCCTTGTTTGGGTTGGAGAAGAAGCTGAATAACTGGGTACCACCTCAAAAGATATTCAGGGAGTTAAGACAAATAACCCGTGAAAGAGATCAGATCATAGTGGAAAGAACCATGCTGAAAAATCACTTACACGCCGAAGAGACAGAAGCATATCCCAGTGTAAAAACAATAATAAGAATAAAGGATCGTATAAAACTGGTCAATACCCAACTTAAAGAAACAATGAATGAAATAAATGGGTCAATAAAAAATGATGTGGAATTAAATCAGGCGGTAGCACTTATGACCACCATTCCTGGAATAGGTGTATTAACTTCTGCAGTAATTATGGCTGAAACAAACGGCTTTGAATTGATCAGGAGCACATCGCAACTTTCCAGTTATGCGGGTTTTGACGTCAAAGAAAAAGAATCGGGCACATCGGTTAAAGGAAAACCAAGAATATCAAAGAGAGGAAACAGGCATTTGAGAAAAGCCATGCACATGCCCGCTTTGGCAGCAATAAGGCATTCAGAGCGGTATAAAGCAGTATTTACAAGGATCGTAACTAGAAATGGCATAAAAATGAAAGCCACTGTAGCGGTGCAAAGAAAGTTACTGGAAATGGCCTATACAATATACAAAACTAAGAAACCATACCAGGCGGAATACTTACAAAATCAACAACAGGAGAAACAAGAATTACAAGAAGCGTGTATAAATAATTAGAGCAACCCCTAAGGGCTGCCCTAAACAGGCTAACATAAAAGCCGCCTTAAAAATCAAATATAAAATAAATCATAAGGATTACTTGCATATCAACACAGAATCTCGCAATGACGGGGGGTAAAACTGATCTATAAACTCAAATTATGCGATACCATTATTTTTTGCTCATTACTTTATTAACCAGTGCCGTTGCGGCCAATGCCCAAAGCGCGCGTAAAACAGAAAGTTTTAATACCGGCTGGAAGTTTTTTTTAGGCGATGAGCCACAGGCCAAGAATAACACTTTTGGTGATGCACAATGGCGCAGCCTGGATCTGCCGCACGACTGGAGCATAGAAGGCCGTTTTGATCAGAAAAACCCGACTACACAGGCCGAGGGCGGTTTACCCGCGGGCATTGGCTGGTACCGTAAGCGTTTTACCCTGCCTTTATCAGCCCAAAACAAAAATGTATTTATTGATTTTGATGGTGTTTACCACAACAGCGAGGTTTGGGTAAACGGGCATTACCTGGGCAAACGTCCAAATGGATATATCTCTTTCAGGTATGATATTACGCCGTACCTCAACTTTGGCAACAAAAAAAATGTGATCGCGGTACGTGTGGATAATTCCGATCAGCCTAATTCCCGCTGGTATACAGGCTCGGGGATTTACCGTAATGTGTGGCTGGTTACTACGGCTAAAACTTACCTTACAAACTGGGGGACTTTTATAACAACACCTAAAGTAAATGATAAAGTCGCCGAAGTGGCTTTGGAGATCGGTGTACATCAGCCATCGGCAAACAACAAATTAAGCCTGCAAACTACCATTTATAATGCCGAAGGTAAAGTTGTTGTTTCCCAAACATCCCCTGTAAAAAATACCGGAGACACTTCGACTGCTGTTCATCAAACTTTGGAAGTAAGCAAACCGAAGCTTTGGTCGGTAGCGAGGCCATACCTGTATAAGGTGGTAATAAAAGTGCTGCAGAATGGCAAAGTGTTTGATGACCAGTCAATTTACACGGGGATTCGTTGTTTTAACTTTGATGCCGATAAAGGCTTTACTTTAAACGGCGAGCCTATGAAAATAAAAGGCGTTTGCCTGCACCATGACCAGGGCGCTTTGGGTACGGCTGTAAATGTAAGGGCTATGGAGCGCCAGCTGCAAATACTGAAAGCCATGGGCTGTAACGCCATCCGTACATCGCACAACGCCCCTGCACCTGAATTTCTTGATCTGTGCGACAGGATGGGATTTTTGGTGATGGATGAAGCTTTTGATATGTGGCGAAAAAAGAAAAGCAAGTATGATTATCACCAGGATTGGGATAAATGGCATGTAAAGGACCTGCAGGACCAGGTGTTGCGTGACCGTAACCACCCGTCGATTTTTGCCTGGAGCATTGGTAACGAGATACGGGAACAATTTGACAGTACCGGCATCAATATCAGTCGCGAATTGGTTGGCATAGTGAAGCAGCTGGATACAACCAGGCCGGTTACATCGGCATTGAGCGAGGCTGATCCGAAAAAGAATTTCATCTATCAATCCGGCGCGCTCGATTTGGTAGGCTTAAATTATCACCAGGAAGTGTACGCCAATTTTCAAAAGAATTATCCCGGCCAAAAGTTTATCGGTACCGAAAACATGTCGGCATTAGCTACCCGCGGGCATTATGATATGCCCTCGGATAGCATAAGGCGCTGGCCAAAGGATGGCAAAACACCTTTGAAAGATGGCAATCCCGATTTTACGGTATCGGCTTATGATAATGTGTCTGCCTACTGGGGTTCAACACATGAAGAAACCTGGAAGATCATCAAGAAATACGATTTCCTTTCGGGATTATTTGTGTGGACAGGATTTGATTATATCGGCGAACCTACCCCGTACTTGTGGCCAGCACGCAGCTCATACTTTGGTATAGTTGACCTGGCTGGCTTCCCCAAGGATGTTTATTATATGTACCAAAGCGAATGGACAACTAAGCCAGTGTTGCACCTGTTGCCCCATTGGAACTGGAAGCCCGGTCAAACTATTGATGTTTGGGCCTATTATAATAATGCCGATGAAGTGGAGGCTTATTTAAACGGCAAATCATTAGGCATCCGCAGGAAAACAGGTGATGACCTGCATGTAATGTGGCGGGTTAAATATGAATCCGGCACTTTGAAAGCGGTTTCGCGTAAAAATGGCAAGGTCATTATGAGCACCCAGGTTGTTACGGCAGGCGAGCCATATCGCATCCAGCTTAAAGCCGACAGGAGCCATATTAAAGCTGATGGTAAAGACCTTTCATATATTACCGTTACCATACTGGATAAAAATAATGTCCCGGTGCCGGATGCCGGTCAGCTCGTTAAATTTAAAGTAGGGGGGCAGGGGATCTTAAAAGCGGTTGATAATGGCTCGCAAACAGACCTTGATCCCTTTGTTTCCAATCAGCACCGGGTATTTAATGGGCTGGGGCTGGCTATTATTCAATCGAAATCAAATGCTGGTAAAATTAATATAACCGCAGCAGCCGATGGTTTGCAGGCGGCGCAGCTTACTATACAAAGTGATCGTTAAAACCGGCAGGATACCATGGACAAACCAGTTCCGATGATAAGTTGGGGTTTACACAAACATTCGGTTGAACGCTGGCTACGACTCACCCGACCGCCGCTGCGCTGGGCCACCCTCTCTCCGGCTGCGCCGCAAAGAGGGTTGAGGAGGTTTTTTTAACTTTTTTGCCCCTCTATGCGCGAAGCGGAGAGAGATTCTGTGTTAATTATCAAATAATTTTTAATTTTGTTTTATTAAGGCGGCTTTATGCCAGCCTGTTTAGGGCAGTTCATCGTTGATGGCTGCCCTAACCCATTTATGTGGCCTGAGCATTTTGAACAGATTGATGTACGTGGTTTTCATTGTAAGGCTTATTCGTGGTCCACAAAGTATAGATCAATTCTAATAGTCTTCTTTGAAC
>NZ_JBFUKX010000103.1:0-4083 GCF_056400605.1 Mucilaginibacter sp. P5_A4
GCGTTTACATATCATCCAACTTAACACAGCAACAGCTTGAATTAATGAAGTTGCTGGATGACTATGAAATTGAGCTATTTCAGTTTGATGAAATTGAAAGTCAAATCAATAGAAAGTTTGACAATCTCAATGAGATTCTTGAAAATTTAGTCCATAAAGAACTGCTTTCCCGGATAGAACGGGGGAAGTTTTGCAAGGTTAATTTCCGTGATGAAAACGTAATCGGCACGTTTGTGGTAAAAAACAGCGCAGTGGCTTATTGGTCGGCTTTAAATCTACATGGGTTAACCGAGCAATTTTCTAACACAATATTTATACAGACCACGCAGAGGAAAACCGATAAGGCCCTTTTAGGAACCTCCTATAAATTTGTCACTATAAATCCTGGCAAGCGTACCGGTATTATGTACAACGGCTATGGTAATACAAAATATCCTATAACAGATATTGAAAAGACTATTATAGACTGTTTTGATCAACCACAATACTCTGGCGGTTATGCTGAACTAATAAGGGCTTTATCCCAGGCAGAAATTGATGCTGATAAAATGATCAATTATTGCAGATCGGTTGGCAATAGCGCTGCTACAAAAAGAATAGGATTTTTGGTGGAGTTATTTGAAAAGCCATTAATGGATAAATTTATTGATTTCGCTAAAGCGCAGATAAATGATAAGTATAACCTTTTTGATTCACAAGGAACAGAGAAAGGTGAATTTGTAGCAACTTGGAAGTTGAGGCTGAATATCAGCAAAGATGAATTGCTTAATCTAACGGACAAACAATATTAATGATACTAAAGAAGGAAATAGAGAAAATTGCGCTACATGAGAATGTATCACGTAGTACGGTGGATAAGGATTGGGTATTAGGTCATTTCATTGATGCTATATTCTCTATCCCATTATGCCGGGATAGCCTTGTATTTAAAGGTGGCACCTGTTTGAAAAAGTGCTATATACCTGACTACCGATTTTCAGAAGACCTGGACTTTACCTCTGTAAACCCTGACTTTGTATTAAACCGGGAATTATTACAGGAAATAATCGAACTGATAACACAACGGACAGAAATGCCTTTATTTATTGATTCTATAAAAGAATTGAAGCATAAGAACATGCCTACCGGCTATGCAGCAATCATTAAGTTTTGGGGAGCAGATCATTTAAAGAACCAGGCACCACCTCCCCCGGAAAGATGGGCAACAAGCGTAAAAATAGAGATCATCCGTTATGAAAAAATGTTATTCCCAGTTAGCTTACGCCCTATAACACACGCGTATTCTGATAAACTGGCCTTAACGGATCAAACTATCCCCTGTTATGATTTGCAAGAGGTAATGTCGGAGAAATTGAGAGCATTAATACAGCGCTCCTATTCTGCACCGAGGGACTACTTTGATATATGGTATCTATCCCATAAGCTTGCAGCTATAGAATGGCCGATAATAGTAAAAGCGTTTCACGAAAAAATGAGGTTTAAAAAGTTAGAATTTACGGGCATAGACCAATTTCTAAATGATGATGTAGATAAAAAACTTACAGGAGCCTGGAAAAATAGCCTTGCACATCAAATACCGCATGAGCAGTTACCACCTTACAGTCAGGTGAAAGACGAGTTATTATTGTTGTTTGAAAGAATATTTAATAACAATGGAAGCCAGGCCGCTGCGGCAGGTGGCTTCATTACACCACGCGCTATCGCGCCGAGTTCCATTACGCCGCCAGCCTCGCCGCCCTTGGAGGAATGAAATTCGCTGTCGCTCATAACATACCTGCTTTGGGCAATTAAATTGATGAAAGGGCCTGTTTCATGTTCTTGATATTATTAGCACTTTTAAAATAAATGTAAGTTATGGGACAACGGTCATTCCTAACAACCTATACAATTCACTGCCTAAATCTGTGTTTAAAAATGTTTTACCATTTGCAATACTTTCATTCCAGGCTTTAGAAATTATTAAACCACAGTGTTTTTGTTTAGATTCTTCCGATTTAAAAAAATAAGTTCTGCAGAATTCACCATTTTTTATTGGTTCAGCATTTCCCGGATATAAAAGATAACACTCGCTGGCTTCAAAAAAATGGTGATAAGCATACATTTGCCTCAAATCATCCATACCTATTTTTGAAGGATCATTATTAATATTTTTCCATTTTGTGTCAATCACTATATTCCCTTGTGCGGTCGTCTCAATTACGATATCCGGTTTTAAGTATCTTTTTGAAGCTGTAGTTTCCCAAAAACGGGTAGATTTTTGATTGTAAATTTTTTTGACGCTTTGTGGTTTGTTTTTGTGCAGAATTCTAAAAATGTATTCTTCCCACAGCTGATTCATATTGAATAAAATAGCAATGGAATTATTTGCACCAGTACTTAGATCAGGGCGGTAATTCAGTAAAAGCATTTTTGCTATTTGAATCGATATTTGATATGGATTAGATTTTCGGTCAAAGCTAACTTTGTCAAACAAACTCTCCGTTATTCGTATGTCATCAACTTCAGGAAAATTCAATTTTAAACTGAGGCATTCAGATAGTAATGCTTGACTATTACATAAACCTGGTAATATCGCTATTGCCTTTGCAAGTATTTTATGTAATAAATGATTTTTGTCATACAGGCTTTGAGCTACATAAAAACGTTCCTGATGTACCAAGTTTTTTTGAATATGTTTTCCTACAAGTAGTTTTCCTTTAAGTGCATTACAATTACCTTCTACCTTTCGGTATTTTTTCATTAACCCTTGCCTTATCAGAGCGTTTACTTCATTGATAAAACGTTCAATATATAAATCAAGAATACTATTGCTACGTGTTTTTAAGTGCGCATCGGATATGGAAGGAGTATTTATCAAATGGCATACTTTTAACATGTCAATCAAAATACTTTGCCATTTATTTTCCTGTTGGCTAATAGCCTCGATATTATCGCGGCTTACCCATTGGTTATCTGCTTTGGGCAAAATTTCAATAGTAAGATCCAATACTTTTACAACGCCTACATATTCATTAAAACAAATGCCATTGCGAGTAGGTTTAAAAAATGGCCTTTTTTTAGCATCGTATAGCTTCCATAAAGAATCTATATATTTTTTTTCTAACGATAACTTTTGGTGTCGTCTGCCAAAATAAAAAATCAACTCTTGGTTGATGGATATAGTTTGATGTTCGAAAACTTTAAGTGTTTTCATTACTAACCAACAATTGCTTTAACTGCAGCTATAAATCTATCCTCGTCAATAAGATAATCTTCATCTGTAAAACTGATAATTCTGTAAACTTTCTTTTCCGATAAAAGGTCTTTGTCCTCGTACTCAAAATCTGCAAACACGGCAACATCAGCTATGGTGGTTATAAAGCCCTTACCCAAAACAAGACCAATTTTCCCATAATCTCCAAAAAAATATTCTTGTAGCTGGGGAATAATTTTATTGAAGAATGCATCATGCAGCTTACTAATACTATCAATATTTAGGAAAAATGAATGCCCTATAAGATGATCTCGTGATAATAGTGTCTCAAGGCGTATATTAATATTTTTCAAGACACTTTTTAAGCTAACGTCTTTAAAATCCTTAATCCCGATATTGTCTTCCTGTGGCAGCATCTCTATAAAGCTAAAGCGCCGGCGAAGGGCGGTATCTAACGCCTCAACACTCCTATCTGCCGTATTCATGGTGCCTATAATATGAAGATTGGGAGGTACGGAGAAGCTTTTTTTAGAATAGGGTAGTGTTGCATCCAAGGCTTCGGGGCAACCTTCGCGCTTATCGTCTTCAATCAACGTAATAAGTTCGCCAAAAATTTGTGAAACATTCCCCCGGTTGATCTCATCAATTATCATAACATAATTTTTCGGCTTAGCGGCAATCTCCCTTTTTATTTCGTCTTCATTTTTGACAAAAAACTCCCGTTTTAATTTTTGATGATCCAGCTTGTAAATACTTTGTTGAGAAAAGGATTTATTATAAATTTCTGAAACGGGTATTGTGACGTCTTTAATCAGCCATTCGACGTTTCTAAATTGACARTAATCAATTTCATCTGTTTGTTTAAAATAATAATCACCAGTCACCCGGCC
>NZ_JBFUKX010000104.1:0-3992 GCF_056400605.1 Mucilaginibacter sp. P5_A4
TTTAAACACGCTAAAGTATGTGTAGTATCTTCTTTAAAAGAAGGTTTCCCTAATGTTTTATTGCAAATGATGTGCCTTAATCCTGTTATTGTTTGTACAAAGTGTGCAGGAGGAATAGAAGATATTCCCGGTATTTTTAAAGCTGAAGTAAATAACATAAATGCATTATTGCTTGCCATTGGTAAAGCGCTGAAAACCAATTCTGATAACAAAATGCTTATCCGGCATTATATCCAAAACAGAACCCCCGAAATTTTTATCAATTCTATCTTGAAAGCCTTAGTATAATAAATCTTCACATCACTTATAATTTGAGTGATCATTATTCATTGTTAACTTTTTAAATTAAAATATCATGGAACCCAAAACTAAACTATTGGAAAAAGTACTATTACTTGCTGTATTAGTATTTGCTGTTACGCTAAATAATAGCTGTAAAAAAGGTATACAAAACCCGGTTGTACACGATACTATAACGGTACATGATACACTAATAACGGTACATGATACTACCGGTCATGATACTTCAGGAGGTATATCAATAAATTTAATCGGTTTAAAGTCTGATAGTGGTTTTGCCTACAAAGTTGGATATAATCTTCCACAGATGGGAGATTCAAATTCCAAGCCTACCGCTTCTACCCTCCGGCTTTTCGAAAATGGTGTTGAGCTGGGCCCCGCCCATTCAGTTCATAAGGATATTCGCGTATTTGGCCTGGGCGAATTTAGCCATTGGGGAAACATGTTGATTTTTTCAACCTCTGATAATACAAATCCACTTTCAAATGGCCGAAAGTATACTTACAAAATGAAATAAATATTTTCAGCGCAATCTTATGTATTTTCCTGAATGCTATTATTAATGCGCTTTCTTAAATTAAATTCTTCAGAATTATTATAATAGTATATTATAATAATTCTGAAAACTATCTCAATGAATGTTAACCTGGAAGTGGGTGATTGCAATTCACTTCCACGGATGGAGACCACCGAGCAGCCCTGTCCCGGGGAACACTTCCAACGTAAAATAAACTAAAGGCTATTTTTTCTGTAACGCTTTCTTTTTAAACTTTAAACCTAGATTTATGAAAATTTTAATTACCGGCACAGCTGGTTTTATTGGCTATCATTTGGCCAAACATTTGCTTGAAAGAGGAGACACCGTTGTTGGCATCGATAATTTAAATGATTATTATGATGTAAGGCTGAAATATGCCCGTTTGGCCAATACAGGTATTCAGGTAAATACTTTGGAAGATGGAATACCAGTTCGGAGTAAAAAGTATCCAAACTATACTTTTATAAAATTGGATTTGTTAGATAAGGAGCAACTGGATTGTACTTTTCAAAGTTTTAAGTTTGATGCTGTATGCAACCTTGCAGCACAGGCAGGTGTTCGTTATAGTTTAACCAATCMCGATGTTTATATTGATTCAAATATAAAAGGGTTCCTGAATATATTAGAATGTTGCAGGCATTTTAAAATTAGCCATTTGGTATATGCAAGTTCTTCAAGCGTTTACGGATTAAATAAAAAAATGCCATTCAATGAACACGATATTGCTGATCATCCCGTTTCATTGTATGCAGCTTCAAAAAAAGCAAATGAAATGATGGCACATACCTACAGCCATTTATTTAATTTACGTACAACAGGATTACGTTTTTTTACCGTTTATGGTCCATGGGGCAGACCAGATATGGCTTTGTTTATTTTTACCAAAGCTATAATAGAAGGTAAACCCATTGAAGTTTTTAACAATGGAAATATGAAACGCGATTTTACTTACATAGATGACATTGTTGAAGGTATTGTGCATGTAATTGACCAACCGGCAGAAAGCAATCCGGAATGGGATGCATTAAACCCCGATCCGGCCACATCAAAAGCGCCGTTCAGGATATTTAACATAGGTAGGGGCGCGCCGGTTAACCTGCTTGATTTCGTAAGTGAAATTGAGAAACGGATCCATAAGAAAGCAATAAAAATATTCAGACCAATGCAAGAGGGCGATGTTGCCGAAACTTGCGCCGATGTATCCAATCTTGATACGGTTTTAAATTACAAACCTCAAATTTCTGTACCTACCGGTGTTGCCCGTTTTATCACGTGGTATAAGGCCTTTTACAAGGTTAAAAGTGCACCGGTGGAGGCGATATTGTCTGAGTAAGATTTTTTATTTGTCATCTTAATGTCATGAAGTGTGCAAATTATACACTTTCTTTACACTTTGATTTCACACAATTTTGCCCCTATTTAAGTGTGAAAAATACAGTTTTTGAACTTTTTAACATTTAAGTCTAAGCTTTCCAGGTAATTTTTAATTGTAATTTTTTAAACGGAGTACCGTTTGAAGAGCCAAAATTAAAAATTGCATGGAAAAAAAGACAAAACTCTTCGGAAAAGTGGCTGTACTCAGCATGGTTTTATCAGCAATTATCTTTTTAGGTAGTTGTAAAAAAGAAAGTGAAGGCTCCGGCTCTGGTAGTATTCAAGACACTACGCTTTCAGCAAATTTGAGCGGCTCTTCAATTTCTGCGGCTACAACAGCAGCAACTACTTTTGCGGTAAATTTAACTGGATTAAGATCAGATGGCGGATATGCCTACAAAATTGCATATGCACTAAGCCAGAATGGCGATTCAAACACAGCACCTACCGCATCTACAATGCGGTTATTTGAGAATGGGGTTGAATTAAAACCACCGCATTCATTACACCAGGATATTCGTGATTATGGAAAAGGACGATTTAGTCATTGGGGTACTTCATTAATTTTTTCGGCATCTGATAATACAAACCCTGCAACAAACGGCAGAAAGTATACCTTCACGATGAACGGAACTACCAGTACTTCGGCGTCTACAGCACCTACCACTACTACACCAACTACTACAACACCTACTACAACTGCAGGTTCGGCAACTACAACAGGCATAACCTCAGCTTTAATGGGTTACGCAATGGTTGGCGGAACAACAACAGGAGGTGCCGGAGGTACAGCGGTTACTGTAACAACTTTATCTGAGTTGAAATCGGCAGTTTCAGGTACAACTCCAAAAATTGTTTACGTTAGTGGAACTATCACTGGCTCGGGCGATGATCCGGTTTACGTTTCATCTAATAAATCAATCATTGGTAAACCAGGTGCAACTATTAAAGGTATATCACTTTACATGTTTACTGTAAACAATATCATTGTTCAGAACATTACCTTTAAAAACTATGTTACCGACGCAGCGCTTATGATAAAGTTTTCAACTACACACGTTTGGGTTGACCACTGTGATTTCTCAAACGATCGTAGTCATGGCTGGGATTATTGGGGTAAGGATATTGCAATTACAAGGGCCTCAGATTACGTAACTGTGTCATGGAGCAAGTTTCACGATACCAATCTGTCTTTCTTAATAAGCGGAGGCATAGCAGGTCATGAATCAGATATAGGCCATTTACATGTAACACTACACCATAACTTTTGGTATAATGTAAGCGAAAGAGAACCAGATATGAACTACGGAAGTGTTCACGTATTTAACAACTATCACTTAAATAACAGTGGTTATAGTTTAGGTGCAAGAGCAAACGGAATCATTCGCACAGATAATGAATATTTTTCAGGCTGTAAGAAACCGCTAAGCACAAATCTGGCAGGTGACCCTCCGGGATTTTTCAGTGGAGTTAGCACCAATGTTTATTCAAACTGCGGTTCTAATGATATAACTACCTCATTATCATCATGGGTGCCAGCTTATTCATACTCTGCAGTACTTGATGCAGCAGCAAACGTACCTACTGTAGTTCAAAAAGGCTCAGGTGCTATACTTGCTAATTAATATTTAACAACAGATTTTTTAAAGCCCAAACTACCAAAAGGTAGTTTGGGCTTATTATCCAACTACCTATAATGGCACCGGTGCTATTATAGTTTCTAAAAAAAGCCTTTACCTAAAGCTTACCAATTTTAAAAACCAATTAACTGGCCTATCAG
>NZ_JBFUKX010000105.1:0-3964 GCF_056400605.1 Mucilaginibacter sp. P5_A4
TGATGGTATATTAATGGCTGCCGAATTATTGCTCGATGTGAAACATATTAATTTTATCGTGAACATTTTTAAATAATTTGTTAATTTTTATAAAAATTTCAATTAAATAGCAATTTTAATGCTATCTTGCAATGTATTTGTTTATAATTATATAAATAGTAAAATAATTATAAACTTATGTATCATAACTAGCGTAATGTTTCAACATTTAAAGTCAATACTATATAAACCATGAAAAAAATCGCCCTCATTACAGGTATTACCGGACAAGACGGTGCTTACTTAACAGAGTTGTTATTATCTAAAGGATACGAAGTACACGGCATCAAGCGCCGTAGTTCGTTGTTCAATACAGATAGGATCGATCATCTATACCAGGATCCACACGATACTGAAATTAAATTAACTCTTCATTACGGAGATTTAAGCGACAGCACAAATTTAATACGTATTATACAACAGGTACAGCCAGATGAAATATATAACTTAGGTGCTATGTCGCATGTTAAAGTAAGTTTTGATACTCCTGAGTACACTGCTAATGCCGATGGTATTGGAACTTTAAGATTATTGGAAGCCATAAGGATATTGGGGCTTACAAAAAAAACCAAAATATACCAGGCATCAACGTCTGAGCTTTATGGTCTTGTGCAAGCTGTACCTCAGTCAGAAACTACACCTTTTTATCCACGTTCACCATACGCTGTGGCTAAAATGTATGCTTACTGGATAACTGTTAATTATAGGGAAGCCTACGGTATTTATGCATGCAATGGTATATTGTTTAACCACGAAAGCCCATTACGCGGTGAAACATTTGTAACCCGCAAAATAACCCGCGCTACAGCTAAAATAGCTATGGGTTTACAGGATAAACTTTTTCTGGGTAATCTTGATGCACAAAGAGACTGGGGGCACGCTAAAGATTATGTAGAAGCCATGTACCTGATATTACAACAAGAAATCGCAGAAGATTATGTGATAGCAACAGGTGTTACTACCCGTGTACGCGAATTTGTACGTATGGCTTTTGCTGAGGTTGGTATCGCAGTCGAGTTTAAAGGTGCAGGTGCCGATGAAAAAGGATATGTGGTAAGCTGCAGTAATCCCGATTTTCAGATAGAAGTAGGAAAAGAAGTTGTTGCTGTTGATAAGGCATACTTCCGCCCAACCGAGGTTGATTTGCTGATTGGTGACCCAACAAAATCAAAAACTAAATTAGGTTGGGAACCAAAATACGATCTGAATGGTTTGGTTAAAGAAATGGTTGCCGCCGATGTTGATTTATTCAGAAGAGAAAAACTGTTAAAAGAATCAGGCTATGCTATTAAAAACCAGTTCGAATAGTATCAATGGAAAAAAACGCTAAGATATATATTGCAGGCCATCGTGGTATGGTAGGTTCTGCCATTTATCGCAAATTGGTTAAGGAAGGATTTAGCAACTTTGTTACCCGTACTTCAGATACACTTGATTTACGCAACCAACAGGCGGTTTCTGATTTTTTTGCCCAAGAAAAGCCAGAATATGTTTTTTTAGCAGCAGCAAAGGTTGGTGGTATTGTTGCAAACAATACTTATCGTGCCGAGTTTTTGTACGATAATTTGCAGATTCAAAACAATATCATACATAATTCTTATCTGAATGGGGTAAAAAAACTCATGTTTTTAGGCTCAAGCTGTATCTATCCCAAAATGGCTCCTCAACCATTGCGTGAAGAGTATCTTTTAACAGGTTTGCTTGAAGAAACTAATGAACCTTATGCAATTGCTAAAATTGCAGGTATAAAAATGTGCGATGCTTACCGGGCGCAATACGGTTGTAATTATATCTCGGCTATGCCCACAAATTTGTACGGTTATAATGATAATTACCATCCCCAGAATTCTCATGTATTACCAGCGTTAATTCGTAGGTTTCATGAGGCAAAAGAAAATAGTACGCCGGTGGTATCTATTTGGGGTACCGGGTCTCCTAAGAGAGAGTTTTTGTTTGCCGACGACCTTGCCGACGCATGCTATTACTTGATGGAAAATTATAACGAGCCTGGCTTGGTAAACATTGGTACTGGGGAAGATATATCAATTAAAGATCTGGCGAATCTTGTTAAAAAAATTATTGGATATCAAGGCAGCATTGAATTTGATACTGCAAAACCAGACGGTACACCCAGAAAGCTAATGGATGTTTCCAAATTACACAAAAAAGGATGGAAATATACCGTTGAACTTGCAGATGGCATTGCATTAGCTTATAATGATTTTTTAAAAAAGTATATTGTTGTAAAGTAAAAGCGCCTTGCCTTTTATAAAAATAAACCTGAAGTTATTAACGTTAAATCTATGATCAAAATCACAAAAATTTGCTGTATTGGAGCTGGCTACGTTGGTGGTCCTACTATGGCTATGATCGCCAAAAAATGTCCACATATTCAAGTTACAGTAGTTGATTTAAACGAAGCTCGTATCGCTGCCTGGAACGATGAGAACGTAAACAATATACCAGTTTATGAACCTGGTTTAAGTGATGTTGTTGCCGAAGCAAGGGGACGTAATCTGTTTTTTTCTACTGACGTGGATACTGCAATATCTGAAGCAGAAATGGTGTTTATATCTGTAAACACACCTACAAAAACTTATGGTGCCGGCAAAGGGCAGGCTGCAGATTTAAAATGGATAGAGCTTTGTGCCAGGCAAATTGCACGTGTTTCAAAAAATAACAAGATTATTGTTGAAAAATCGACCTTACCTGTTAGAACAGCAAGTGCTATAAAAGATATTCTTATGCATACGGGAGATGGTTCGCAGTTTCAAATACTATCCAACCCTGAGTTTCTTGCAGAAGGAACCGCTGTAGAAGATCTGGACGCTCCGGATCGTGTTTTAATAGGAGGTGATAATTCACCCGAAGGTCAGATTGCTGTACAGGCGTTGGTTGATATTTATAATAACTGGATTCCAAGAGAACGTATTTTAACTACCAACGTTTGGTCTTCTGAGCTGTCAAAACTAACCGCCAATGCTTTCCTGGCCCAACGTGTATCTTCAATTAACTCTTTAACAGAGCTTTGTGAAAAAACCGAAGCTGATATTAATGAAGTTGCCAGGGCAATTGGTACTGATAGCCGTATTGGGCCTAAATTTTTAAAAGCCTCAGTTGGTTTCGGTGGATCATGTTTCCAAAAAGATATTTTAAACCTGGTTTACATTGCCAGAAGCTATGGCTTGCAGGAAGTAGCTGATTATTGGGAACAAGTGATTATCATGAATGATCATCAGAAAAAGAGGTTTGCTAACCAGATGATCAGAGAATTGTACAACACGGTAAATGGTAAAAAAATAGCCTTTTTGGGCTGGGCCTTTAAAAAGGATACCAATGATACCCGTGAGTCGGCAGCTATTTACGTCGCCGATCATCTATTACATGAGCAAGCTCAAATTATGGTTTATGATCCTAAAGTTTTAGAAGGACAGATTTATTTTGATCTTGACTACCTTGGAACACGTACAGCTGAAGAAAATAAAAAGGGGGTTAAGGTAGTACAAGATCCTTATGAGGCTTGTAAAGGCGCTCACGCAATTGCGGTACTAACTGAGTGGGATGAGTTTAAAGATTATGACTGGAAAAAAATATACGATGGTATGTTAAAACCTGCCAAAATATTCGATGGGCGAAACCTGCTTGATGTCAAAAAATTAAAGGAAATAGGTTTCCTGGTACAATCTATTGGTACTAAAGGCTAAGCATTACATACGTATAAAATAACTGCAACAGATAAGTTAATGTCAAACCGGAAACGAATATTAATCACAGGAGCCGCAGGCTTTTTAGGTTCGCATTTATGCGACAGGTTTATCAAGGAAGATTATCATGTAATAGGCATGGATAACCTGATTACCGGGGATCTGCGGAATATATCGCACCTGTTTAAACTGGAGAATTTTGAGTTTTATAACCATGATGT
>NZ_JBFUKX010000106.1:0-3942 GCF_056400605.1 Mucilaginibacter sp. P5_A4
GCTCAAGCTATTTCAATATAACCTTCCTGAAAAGCAATTGGCTGAAATTAAAAATATGCTTGCAAAATATTTTGCTAAGTCGGCCACCGAGGAAATGGATAAATTATGGGAAGAAAACGCCTGGACAGCTGAAACTATGAAACAATGGACTAACGAGCATTTAAGAAAGCAATAGCTAATGATTGTTGTATTAGATACTAATGTCCTTTTGGTATCCATTCCCCAAAAATCACCTTACAGACTAATTCTTGATGCCCTGATCGGAGCAAGGTTCAACCTTGTATTAAGTAATGATATTCTATCAGAGTATATTGAGATCATAGAACGCAAAGCCAATACCTTTGTAGCCAATAACATTGCAGAAATGTTATTGAACCTGGATAACCTCCATAAAGTGGAAGTTTATTTTGAGTGGAAGTTAATTGACCAGGATCCTGATGATAACAAATATGTCGACGCAGCTATTGTTGGCGGGGCTGATTTTATCGTAACCAATGATGCGCATTTTCAAAAGTTAAAATCCGTCGACTTTCCTAAGGTTAATGTAATTACAATTGATGAGTTCCTTAATTTGCTATTGAAAAAGTAATTTGAACTCCGTGACCTACTCTTGCGCGAAAATGTTCCATATTAAATTTCATGGGCAGTGTCAACGCCCCTTATACAGAGATAGCTTTGTAAATATTGCTGCTTTTTAACAGGAAGATGGAAGTACAAACCCTAAATTTTAACGACGTAAACCTGCTTCATGACTTACAACCAGATGGGTGGCCGGATATCACGCCCAACTTCTGCTTTTACACGGCATCACCTTTCTGCTTCCCTATAAAAATTATTATCGATGGTAAAATTGCCGGCATTGGTGCAGCAATTATTCATCATGAAATAGCCTGGCTCGGCCATATAATTGTCCACGCGGAACAAAGAGGTAAAGGAATTGGCAACTATATTACCGAAACCCTGGTTGATATTGCAAAACAACATAATTGCCAAACTATTAATTTAATTGCAACTGATCTTGGAGCGCCCGTTTACGAAAAAGCAGGCTTTATCACAGAAGCCGAATACCTGTTTTTCAAAGACATTGATTTAGGAAAACAACCCTTATTTTCATCCCATATTAAACCATACGAAAAGGCATTAAGAGAACAAATTGCCGAAACAGACCGCTTAACTTCACAGGAAGAGAGAATGTTTTTCTTTGAAGAACACCTTACAAGCGGATTGGTGTATTGCAGCGATAATATTGTTGAGGGTTTTTATTTACCCACCCTTGGCGAAGGTTTGATAATTGCGAACACCGCACAGGCAGGAATTGAACTCCTGAAATTACATCTTAATACCAACGATAAAGTTGCATTCCCAAAAGACAATTTACACGCTGCTACATTTTTGCGTGAAAAAGGGTTTAAAGAATTCCGCACCGCCAAACGAATGCGGTTAGGTAAAAGCAGTAACGTAATGCTATCAAATATCTATAACAGAATAGCAGGGAATATTGGTTAAGGTAAAATAAAAAGCCCCGCATAAAGCAGGGCTAAAACCACATCACTTATCTACCATCATCACACACAAGCCCCGTAACCCGAAACCTGTGCCTAATTACTATCAGCTAACTGGAAATTCATCGGTATTACATATTTAACGCGCACGGGCTGCCCGTTTTGCATCCCCGGTTTCCAGGCCTTGGCCAGCTTTAATACACGTGTAGCCTCTTCATCAAACCCATATCCTGCACCACGCTCAACCTTAATATTTGATAACTGACCATCCTTTTCGATAACAAAACTCATAAATACCTTCCCGGACACATTTTGCTCCTGTGCTATGGCCGGGAACCTCAGGTTTTTTTGTAAAAACTTGCTCCAGGCAGCTGCGCCCCCTATAGGCTCGGGCATAACTTCAAGTGTGCCACTATTTGCATCCCGAATTACATTATCTACAGGCGCGGGGCCGTTTCCACCAGTGCCTGTTTCAGGTTTAATAACATTGTCGCCGCCGGCCGGGCCTTTCACATTTTCGGGACCGATAGCTCCTTCTATTTTGGCAATTATAGGTGGGTCAACGGGCGGATTATTCGGTACGATAACAGGTGTAGTGTACTTTGTAGTTTGAACAGGGGTTGCCGGTTTTACGGGCTCAACAGATTTTGGGGGATCAACTTTTTTAGGCGCTGCTTTTACCGGGGGTTCAATCAATCTTGGTATAGGTATGTCGTTAATAATCCTTAAGCCAACAGGGTCAGGCTTATGTTTAAAAACAAAACTTACCGCTATTAAAACAGCAAGCCCTGCAAAGGTTAGGCCCATGGCTTTCGTCATTGTACTACCATATTGCCGTCTTAATTCGTAAGCACCATATTCTTTGTTACGATGGTCAAATACAAGGTCGAGCCACTCGGCATTGTACAAATTAAATTTCTCGATAAGCATAGTTTTAAAAATTAAATTTCTTCTTTAACGAATATACATACATTATATTTTATAAAATTTAAAATATAGCACTTTTTTATAAAAATAAATTTCATCAGAATTTCATCTTACAAGGTGAGTTTATAGCTTCCGTTTCTTCAGCATAGCGCTAAAAAGCCCGAAAAAATGGGCTTAACCTTTAACAAAAAGCCCCGCATAATGCAGGGCTAAAAAACTACTACTCATTAAACACTACTTTGTATCTTTACCTTTGCTCTTTCCATTCTTGCTCCTTTATATTACTAATTACTCTGATCCGCTAACTGGAATTTAATAGGTATTACATATTTAACACGTACCGGCAGACCGTTTTGCATGCCAGCTTTCCATGGTTTGGCCAGCTTTAGTACACGCAGCGCTTCTTCATCAAACCCAAAACCTGCACCACGCTCAACCGCTATGCTCGATAAGTGGCCATCTTTTTCCACAACAAAACTCATAATCACCCTACCGGATACACCCTGCTCCGATGCTGCAACCGGATATCTTAAGTTTTTCTGTAAAAACCCGCTCCATGCCGATACGCCGCCAACAGGTTCGGGCATAACTTCCAGGGCACTAAAATCATGTATGGTGTTATCCACCACAGGAACAACCACCGGTACAGTACCGGTACCTCCCTTGGTTCCTGTATTATCAAGCACATTATCAACATTTCCACTACCCGGAACCTTAATATCTACATTGCCTATAGCACCTTCAATTTTGCTGATTACTGGCGGCTCAACAGTTGGTCCTTTACTAACAATCACCGGGGTAACAAACCTTGTTGTTGTCACTCGCGGCATTGGTTTAGCCGGAGTTGGGGCAGCAGGTTTTGGTGGTTCGGGCGGTTTTACGGGTGCAACTGGTTCAACAAGCTGCGGCGAAAGATCCACCATTGTTATTTTGACCATTTCGGGTGGTTTGGGTTTAAAAATCAGACTAAGTGCTACAAACACAGCAACACCAGCCATAGTTATGCCCAGTGCTTTTGCCAAAGTACGCTTATAATGCTCCCTTAATTCGTAAGCACCGTACGCTTTGTTACGGTGGTTAAATATAAAATCGAGCCACTCGACGTTATACAAATCAAATTTGGCCGAATGCATTTTATTAAGAATTAAATATTACCATATAACGATTTTACATGTATAATATTTTATAAAAACCAAAATACTCCATCAATGAGCAGATAGATCCGATAAAAAAACTTACCTTTTACAAAAATCGAACACCCTGACATTTTATCAAATAAAATGCCCTTAAATTTAATTTTTAATAAGAGTTTTATTTAAATAGTAAACTTTAAAAACAAAATATGTACATATTTCCCATCTAAATGCACAAAAAGTTAAAATATTCATAAAAAAGACATGATTATTTTATTTTTTTACTACATTTAAATATGGTTAACAGGCTTTATCATTTTACTGCCTTATTTTTTCTGCTCTTTTCGGGGTTTTCGGCCTCGGCAAGGGGTGGATTATAC
>NZ_JBFUKX010000107.1:0-3691 GCF_056400605.1 Mucilaginibacter sp. P5_A4
GGCAAAATCTTCCTCAAGCCTTCAACAATTATTCGTTCGGCAGTTTTATCAACGTATGATACCATATCGTTGAGGCCCTTATATTCAATTTTATCAGCATCGAAGGTTTTACGTTCCTGCCTTATAAAGTCGCCCGCCTGTTTGGCAACTTCAATTACTTGGTTCGCTATGTTTGTGAGTGCCATGGTGCCTTAATGATAAGCTAAATGAAAATACCTTGTGGATAAAAAAGCTTGCAAAAAACAAGCTTAAAGCGGCACCAATACGTGCTATTGGAGGATAGATGCCAAAATCCTGGATCAATATTTTAATGACCCCTAAATTTGCAAAGAAACCTATACAGGCTACTGCTGCAAAGCGGGAAAACTGTTTATAAGCCGATAGTTTTGATTCTGTAAAAACCAGGTAGCGGGTAACTAAAAAGTTCACGATCACTCCCAACCCAAATGACATAGCTAATGACAATGTGGAATTACGTATCGTAATAGAACCTATAGGATAGGTGTGCCGAACCAATAAATTATGATAAAAAAGATAGAATGCAGATACGTCAACCAAAAAACCTGCACCAGCAGAAAGTACAAACCTGAACACCTGGTTATCTAAAAGCCGATATACCTGCTTTGTATTAGCCATGCTGCAAAGTAGCTGTTTTTTTGTTTTTTAATCCGTTTATAATTAAAGCGGCGCCGCCAATCACCATAATTAATGAAATCATTTCGGCCTGCGTAAAACTGATGCCTGCTACATGGTATTTAGTGTTTACACGTATCAATTCAATAAAAAAGCGTTCTACGCCGGCCAATATCATGTAGATACCAAATAATACGCCCGATTTTTTTATACGATTGCGTATGCTCCACAAAAACGCAAATAACAACAAGCATATCACACATTCATAAAATGAGGTGGGATATACAGGGTATTGCAATTCATGACAAAACTTACCAACGCAATTGGCCATTGCTACACCCTCATCATTAACATTATGCGGAAATTTAAATGACCACATCCAATTTGGCGCCCAGCTTAACCATTGTGGCTTTGGTGCAAGGTTAACAATACCCCAATCGCCATCACCAGACATCTGGCAGCCTACACGCCCCACGGCATAAGCTAACATCATACCCGGACCACCAATATCCAGCATATCTAATGGTTTAATACCATGCTTATGGGCTATATAAAGTACCGCGGCACCGCCACAAATTAAACCACCGTAAAAAGTTAGTCCGCTAAACCCAATTAGCATACCAACCGGGTCCTTCATAAAATCGCCCCAGTTTTCAAGTGCGTTAAATAATTTAGCCCCGGCAAAACCAAACACAGCGGCCCAAAGTAAAATACTACCCATTAATTCATGGGGATGTGCAGCTACTTCTTCTGTTTTGGGCTGAGGGAGTTTTTGTTTATCACTTTCATAGTATGCCCAATAGGCAAAAGCAGCAGCGCCTATTATGCCGCCTATCCAGTTACCACGTGTAGATAAAAGGAATTCCTGCGGACTATCTAAAAGCAATTGATAGTTTAATACCGCATCAACAATTTTATAACCTAAAATAAAGCCAAATATTCCGTTGCCTATCAGCTCACTAACGGTGGCTGGCTGGCCTATCGTCACTTTCTTTTTAAAGCTATGTATAACACCAATTTTTTCTTTCCTGTTAAACTCCTTAGTGAAAGCCCAATAAGCCGCCATAAATGCTATCGCCACAAAAAAGCCAAAGGTTTGTATAGGTAATGGTAAATTGAAGCCGAAAAGGTATTGAAGAAGCGACGTTATGGTAGGAAACATAGGTTATATTTTGAAGCGAAGATAATATTTAATGAACTAATATTTCTTCGCCTTCTGTTATTTCGACATCACCATCAGGTGAAATGTTTGTTAAGTAAACCGTTTTTAATTCATTTACCAGTATAGGGTCATACTTAGCTTTTACCTTTACGTAGTTACGGGTAAATCCATGCATATAGCCTTCCTTGATATCACCCTCAAACAAAACTTCTTCGTTTTTATTAAGTTGGGTTTCGTAAAAAGCCCGGCGTTTTTTATCTGATAAAATATGCAGCATTTTACTTCTGTCGGCACGTGTTGAACCGGGTACTACCCCTTTCATTTCACTTGCCAGCGTGTTTTCCCTTTCGGAGTATGTAAATACGTGCAGGTATGAAACGTTAAGGTCGTTTAAAAAATTATAAGTATCGATAAAATCTTCTCTGGTTTCGCCGGGGAAACCAACAATAACATCAACGCCAATACAGCAATTTGGCATCAGCTCTTTTATTTTGGCCACCCGGTTCACATACAAATCACGCTTATAGCGGCGGCGCATCAAACCCAATATTTTATCGGAGCCTGATTGCAACGGGATATGAAAATGAGGTACAAAACGCTTTGACGCTGCAACAAAAGCAATAATTTCGTCGGTAAGCAGGTTTGGTTCGATGGATGAGATCCTGATACGATCAATCCCTTCAACTTCATCCAGCGCTTTTACCAGGTCGAAAAACTTATCCTCCCGATGACCGTTGCGGATCCCGAAGTCGCCCAAATTAACACCTGTCAATACTATTTCCTTAACTCCCGAAGCACTTATTTCTTTTGCCTGCTTAATTACGTTTTCTATTGTATCACTCCTGCTGGCACCACGTGCTAAAGGGATGGTACAAAAGGTACATGAATAATCGCAGCCATCCTGAACTTTCAGGAATGTGCGGGTACGATCGCCAAAAGAGTAAGCCGGCACAAACTGGTTAGCCTCACTTACAGGCTGGTTATAAACAACCGCTTTAGGCTTTTTGGTAAGATCGGTAATATGATCAATGATCTGGAATTTTTCGGCAGCGCCAAGCACCATGTCAACACCGGGTATTTCTGCAATTTCCTGTGGCTTTAATTGGGCGTAGCAACCAACTATGGTTACGTAAGCATTGGGGGAGATCTTAAGCGCTTCCTTAACTATCTTTTTACACTTTTTATCCGCATTTTCTGTAACCGAACAGGTGTTGATCACAAAAACATCAGGCGTATTGGAAAACTCAACAGTATCATAACCGGCCTGGCTAAACAGCCTGCCGATAGATGAAGTTTCTGAGTAATTCAGTTTACAACCAAGCGTATAAAAAGCGACTTTTTTATTCATTACAAGGGCGCAAAGATAAGGAATTTTAAGAAATAGTTTTAATACGGGTTATCACGTTATAGTAAAATCCGAAATCGAATGTCCTAAATCCGAAAAAATCAAATACCATTCCACTCATAACTCTCGTTCTCCAGCCCTATCAAATCAATTACCCGGTTCACCACCGTCATAGCCAACTCTTCAATGGTTTGTGGTTTGCTGTAGTATGATGGAATGGCCGGGCAAATAATACCGCCGGCTTCAGTAACGGTAGCCATATTGCGGATATGGATAAGGTTTAAAGGCGTATCGCGGGCCACCAGGATGAGCTTGCGGCGTTCTTTGAGGATTACATCGGCAGCACGACTTATCAGATCATCGGAGATACCTCCTGCTATCCTGCCGAGTGTACCCATAGAACACGGAACAACAACCATGGTATCAAACTTAGCCGATCCTGATGCAAAAGGCGCCATAAAATCGTTTTTGGCGTAAAATTTATAGGTATACTTACTGTAATCCTCGTTATCGAGCTCAAAACGCCAAACATCCTTCGCATTGTCCGACAT
>NZ_JBFUKX010000108.1:0-3502 GCF_056400605.1 Mucilaginibacter sp. P5_A4
ATTATACGGAGCGCCGGCCATTATCACAATAATGGTATTGGCATTAACGGCTGTAACCGCGTTAACCAATGCCTGTTCGCCAAAAGGCAGTTCCAGGCTTTTACGGTCATGGGCTTCACTTTCATACTCACGATTGGAACCGATACATAAAATGGCAACATCGCTGGTTTTCGCAAGCGCTACCGCCTCATCAATCAGCTTTTGATCGGGCTGGTCGTAGCCACGGTTTTGTTCATCACTATTACTTGCCAGGTAGTTTGCTTTATAACCCTGGGCAAAGCTGATGCTGGCCGTTTTACCGAACCTTGATTTTATACCTGCTAACGCGGTAACCTCATATTTGGCTTTTACACCGGCGCCATACCCGCCCAAAGCAAATGTGCGGATGGCATTATCGCCGATGACAGCAATGCTTTTGATGTTATCTGCTTTTAAAGGCAGCAAATGGTTGTCGTTTTTTAACAAAACGATGGATTCTGAGGCAATATCATAGGCAGCCTTGGCATGCGCCGATGTAGCGATAGACCCTGCAGGATGGTTAGTACTCATAGAGGTATGGTACATCACCCACAAAATCCTGCGTACTTTATCGTCAATTGTTTTTAACGGAACCTGGCCTGATTTTACAGCCGCAAGCAATGGCTTAGCAAAATACCACTGATCATACGGTCCGCTTGATCCCATTTCAATGTCCAGCCCGTTGTTGGCCGCTGCAACGGTATGGTGCGTCCCGGACCAATCTGACATGACCACTCCTTTAAAGCCCCATTCGTTTTTCAGCACTTTATTCAATAAATAGTCATTCTCTGAGCACCAGTAACCGTTCAGCTTATTGTAGGCCGACATAATGGTATAAGCATTCCCTTGCTGTACAGCTGCTTTAAATGCAGGGAAATAAATTTCGCGTAATGCCCTTTCGTCAACTATGGTGTTTACGCTGTCGCGGTTAAGCTCCTGGTTATTGGCGGCGAAATGTTTTATACAGGCTGCTACATGCCGGCTTTGAATCCCTTTTACAGCCCCGACCGCCAACAGGCTGTTTAAATAGGGGTCTTCCGAATAATATTCATAGGTACGGCCGCAAAGCGGCATCCGGCAGATATTGAATGCGGGTGCAAGCATTATATTCTTTTTACGGGCATTGGCCTCCTCGCCTATAACCACGCCATACCGGTTGGCCATTATGGGGTTCCAGGTGGCTGCAATTGCCGAACCACTTGGCAAAAACGTGGCAGAATCGATTGTCCAGTTAGCCGATGCCCAATCAAAGCGCTTTATCTCTTCGCGTACACCCAAGGGGCCATCATCGCAGGTTAGTTCCGGGATACCTAAACGGTTTACACCTGCGGAAGAAAACAGCGCGTTTCCATGCAGCATGTCTATTTTTTCTTCCAGCGTCATTTTGCTGACGATGCTGTTGATCTTTGCATTAAGCGCAACCTCACTTTTGTTTTGTGCCGAAACGCCGCCGGCCACGAAAAATGCCATAAAACAGGCAAGGGTATATTTCATAAATTTTGTGTGTGTAATGTTATTTATCGGCTGCTGTAATTTGAACAACAGCTGCCTTTAAACCTGGCGAAGTTGCTTTTAATATTATCCGGCCTGGCTGCCCGGTCGATTGTATAATAACCTGGGCGTTCCCGTTAAATAGTTTTCTTTTATAAGGCGCAGCCGGATAAAGCAGCTGTATTAAGCCGGGATCGGTATTAACGCTCGACCAGATATTCGCTTTGAGCAACGGCGTAGCAACAATGGCTATGGTATTGATGCCCGGGTGCAGTAATGAGGCATTCAGTTTAAATTCAGGGCTTTCGCCACTCTCCTTAATTTCTTTAGCTATCTGCTTACCGTTAATATAAATGCTTTGCACTTTGCCAATATTTTTACTGAAAAATGTGGCTGTAGCAGCTGCAGCATCAGCGGGAATAGAAAAGCCAGCCCTATAAACCAAAGCTTTTACTTTTTGCCCAAAATCATCATCCCGGACATCTTTAAATGCGTTTTGCCAACCGCTGTCGTCGTAATCTGCCGCTACTTCGGCCTTTACATTTAAATCGTCAACAAATTTTTCCTTTAAATTGCCAATACTTACCAGGTTAGCCCGCTCTACATATTGATCGGGTTCAAGCGAAGTTTGATTTCCGTTGCCTACGCCTATAATTTTACCTGGGCCCTCAATTGAAAAACCAATCTCATTTTCGGCTGTTGGCACGCCCAAAGTATTTTTATCAGCAGCCTGTACGGCAATTATGGCAATATCCTTTCCATCGGCTTTTATTGACGTCCTATCGGCCTGTAATTTAATTTGAGCAGGCGCCAAAGTAGTTTTAACAATATCGCTACCTGCTTTTGCCCCTTTTTTGTAGCCTATGGCTTCCAACGTTCCCTGTTGATATTTTACCTGCCATTCCAGGTGTCCGTTTGGTTCCATAATTTTTTTACCGAGGCTTTTCTTATTCAGAAAAAGTTCAACTTCGTCACAATTACTATAAGCGCATACCCTTATTTCCCGGCCTTCTTTACCTTGCCAGTTCCAGTGTGGCAGCAGGTGTACTACGGTTTGATCCGTCCACCATGATTTTAAATAATAGTAATCGTCTTTAGGAAAGCCACAGGCATCAACCATACCAAAATAGGATACAACCGAAGGCCATCCAAACGGTGTAGGCTCGCCGCGGTAATCAAAACCCGTCCAAATGAACATCCCTGCCAGGTACGGACGTGCGGCGTAGTGTTTCCAGCCCTGCTCCAGGCTATAAAAAGAGTCGTTTTGCTTTCTATCGTATGCAACAAGTTGCTGCTTGCCCATATCATCCTCATAAATCCCTCGTGAGGCCACTGTCGATCCTTCCTCGGTACCCCAGCTAAACTGGTTGGGATACTTTTTATGTTGTTCGTCGGTATTTTTAGTTGCTACATAATTATAGCCCAGCACATCTATTTCTGTTGATATTCCATTGCCAATGCCGCCACTTATAGCTGCTGTGATATAACGGCTCGAATCAATAGATTTGGCAAAGGTCTGCATAGTAGCGGCTATACGCGCCCCAGTAATATTACCTTCAATGCCCCACTCTTCGTTCCCTATCGACCAACTGACGATGCTGGGATGGTTTCTATCGCGCAGGATCATCCTTTTCAAGTCATTTAGTTCTGTAGATGCTACGCCCATTAAACGATTTTCATCTATAACCAGCATGCCCAACTTATCGCAGGCATCCAGCAATTCGGGCGTTGGCGGATGATGTGAACAGCGATAGGCATTGCAACCCATACCTTTTAAAGTACGAATCCGAAACTCCTGTAAAGCATCGGGCATGGCAGCACCTACACCGGCATGATCCTGATGATTATTGGTTCCCTTTATTTTAACGTGTTTGCCATTCAGAAAAAAACCTTCGTTGGCATCAAACCTGATGGTGCGAATTCCAAATGTTGTTGTATAACTGTCGGTAACAGCGCCATTCTCTTCAACGGCGGTAAGCAACCGGTGCAGGAA
>NZ_JBFUKX010000109.1:0-3429 GCF_056400605.1 Mucilaginibacter sp. P5_A4
CCCCCATTCCATACCACTACCATGTGATTTTGGGTGGATGATAAGGTTAAATTTATCTGCCAAAAGCTTACCGGTTAATTCTGCAGGGAGCAATGTTTTGCGTTCGAAACCAATATGACTAATGATATCATTTAACGTTGGCACCAACAATAACCCCAAGGCTTTTAATAACATCAGGTTCAACTGGGCCTCATGCAAATCGGATTTTTTACGGCTTAGTTTTACCAGTTTATTGCAGGTAAACCAATGAAAAAACCTGTTAGTGGTGCCTATTCGTAATTTTATACCCGCTGCCTTTGCTATTTCGGCAACATGTTTATTAGGAAACACGTGAATAATAGCATCGATATTTTTATCCTTTAAATAAAAAGCCTGTTCATTTTGCGGCAGTTTTTTTATTTCATCATAATTAATAAAAGTATCAACAGCAGTACAAGTGTTTATTACTGGCTGAGTGTATGTACGCCCCAAAAATGAAACAATTACCCCTGGAATCAATTCTTTTAAATAAGCCGCCATTGGCAGGGTAAGTACCACATCTCCTATAGCATCTGTCCGGCTGATTAATATGTGCTGCGTTTTTGTTTGTACGGATTGGGGCATTGTGCTTATTGTTGCAATTACTGGCAAGTTAACAGCTGTTCAACTGCAATAATAAAGATTAAATTGTCTTATGTAATGATAATTTTCGTCATTTGCACTTACAAGCATGAATGTGGCAGCTGTTTTTAATAACCCGGGAATGATTAATTACATCAACTTTAAGCAGGTGGCACGTGCCCTAACTATTGTTGAAAACGATTTGGCCGAAAGCGACACGTTGTTAAAAAGCCTTACTTTCAACAAACCAACCCCTATAATTGGTATTACCGGCCCGCCGGGAGCGGGGAAAAGCACCCTCGTGAATGCCTTGATAGACGTACTTTTAAAGGATAACAGTAAAATAGCCGTTTTGGCAATCGACCCCACTTCGCCATTTAACTTTGGATCGCTGCTTGGCGATAGGATCAGGATGGTATCACATTTTAACCATCCCGATGTTTTTATACGCTCTTTAGCAACACGTGGGTCTTTAGGAGGGCTCTCAGCCAAAACTATCGAGATGACCGATGTATTACGGGCTGCCGGGTTTGATTATGTTTTGATAGAAACAGTTGGTGTTGGCCAGTCGGAAATTGAGATAACGGGCCTGGCCGATATTACCCTGGTGGTACTGGTACCCGAAGCGGGAGATGAGATCCAGCATATCAAATCGGGCCTTATGGAAATTGCTGATGCATTTATTATCAATAAAGCCGACAGGGCCGATGCCGATATTTTTGCTAATAGTTTAAAAAAAATAATCGGGCAAAAAAAAGACGGGCACTCCCCTATTTTTAAAACCATAGCATCGCAGGCAGCGGGTATTAAAGAAGTTGCAGCGTTTATAAAAACATCATCGAACCTTAAAAACAAACGCCGCGAAATGTTACTTGCAGAAAAAGCATACAAACTAATCCAGCATAAATTAACGCAGCATATTGATAAAAAAAAGCTTCAGCAACATCTTGCTGAAGCCTTAAACAACAAAAACTTTAATCTGTATAGTTTTGTGGATGCCTATGTAAGGTAACAGCAAACTTGTTCAATTAACAAGTTAACTGTTCATTATTTCCTCTAAATGTTCGGCCTCTATTGGTATGTTTTCCATCAAATCGCGGTTACCATCGCCTGTAATTAAAATGTTATTTTCAATCCTTATCCCCAACCCTTCTTCCTGAATATAAATACCAGGTTCGCAAGTCAATACATTTCCAACTTCAAAATTTTTATACCTGCTTGCAAAGTCATGTACATCCAAACCTAAATGGTGCGATGTGCCATGCATAAAATACTTTTTGTAAAGCGGGATATTAGGATCCTGCTTTGCAACATCGTGCTTATCAAGCAATTTAAGGCCTATTAGTTCGCTGGTCATTACTTTTCCAACCTCATCCTGGTAGTCGCTCAAAACGGTTCCGGCCACTATCATACTCGTTGCTTCACGCATAACCCGCAAAACAGCATCATAAACAGCGCGCTGGCGCGGGGTGAACCTGCCATTTACCGGTACCGACCGGCTCATATCTGCATTGTAATTAGCATATTGAGCTCCAAAATCAAAAAGTATGATATCGCCATCATTACACGCCTGGTTATTATCAATATAATGAAGTACAACAGCATTCTTGCCAGATGCAATTATGGGGCTATAGGCATGCCCGGTGGCGCGTTGCCTTAAAAACTCATGTGTTATTTCGGCCTCAATCTCGTATTCGGCAACACCCGGCTTTAAAAATTTCAACACCCGCACAAATGCATCGCTGGTAATATCACATGCTTTTTGGATAAGGTCAACTTCCATTGCTGATTTCACAACCCGCAGATCTCTTAGTATCAATGCCGATCGTTCATATTTGTGCAAAGGATATTTCTGTTTTAAAGCCTCATACATCCGCAGATCGCGATATGGTACTGTATGAGCATACCGATCGTTCTCGTTGGTATTGATGTAAATATGTTCGGCATAATTTATAATACTATGTAAAATTGTATCATATTCATGAAGCCAATAAATATTTTCGATTCCCGATACCAGCTTTGCTTCTTCTTTGGTGTATTTGTGTCCTTCCCAAATGGCAATGTGTTCGTTGGTTTGTCTTAAAAAAAGTACTTCGTTGTATGCCTTATTAGGACAATCCGGATACAATATCAATATGCTTTGTTCCTGATCAATACCTGTGAGATAAAAAAAATCAGGATTTTGTTTAAATAAAAAACTCTGGTCTCCGCTCACCGGAAACTCGTCATTAGCGTGAAAAATGGCAATCGAGCCCGCTTTTGTTCTCGAAACGAAATTTTTTCTATTATTTGTAAATATGGAAGTAGGGATTGCCGAATATTTCATATTAAACTGTTGATTATTTTAATAAATCATTTTTTTTTACTTATTTGTGTAACTATTACATTTTTTGGAACAATGTTTGGTCAAGGTTTCAAACATAATTACTAAATTTGAAAAAAATCACAATTAAAATCGTTTAATCTTAAAAACTATGAATTATTCTACATTAAAGAAAACAGTCGCATTGTCATTTGCTTCTTTGATGGTTGTAGGTATGGCTAATGCTCAAACCGATTCCACCAAAACAGCAACTACTTCGTCTGAAACCACTACTCCAAAAGTATTTGGTGGTCTTGGTCAGTACAAAACATTTAGCATTGGTGCCAATGTTGGTGTTACTTCTCCGTTTACTCCATTTGGAACTGATGCTGTGTCACATATGAAACCTCAACTGGGTTACGGCGTGTCACTTAGGCAACAACTTTCACATCCGTTTGGAATACAATTAGACTTACATGGCGGTAAAGTTGCGGGAGATAATACCAAAGGCAACAAAGGGTTTACTG
>NZ_JBFUKX010000110.1:0-3276 GCF_056400605.1 Mucilaginibacter sp. P5_A4
TAGAAGCACAGGCTTGCGGTACCCCGGTAATAGCCTATAAAAAAGGTGGTGCTTTAGAAAGCGTTATTGAAAATAAAACAGGGGTATTTTTCGATGAACAATCTGTTGAGTCAATTATAACAGCCGTTGAATGGTTTGATGTTAACAATTCAACGTTTAATTATAAAGAAATTGTTACGCATGCATCTTCTTTCTCAACAGCCCGATTCAAAAAAGAAATACATATTTATATTCAGGATGTAATGGGATATAATTAATCGTATTTTTAATAAAAACAATTATCTAATTGTAGCGTTTAAGTGTGATTCCCCGTATTGATTGAAAAACTATTATTATCTCCGGTTTTAAGTATATTCTTAAAAGGAAAATAATTACATTTGTAAATCTTTAACCTTATGATTTTACGTTACTCAAAATTACTACCGTTTTTTACTTTTATAAGTGATTTAATAGTATTAAATATTTCTCTTCAATGTGCTCATTTACTGGTGTTTAATTACCTTTCTGATGAGATTCAATCTGCGAATTTTATCCTATTGGTTAATTTGTCGTGGGTTTCTATAACTTCTGTAACCAGGAATTACATCATTCACAGGCCACTTGTGCTGAGCGATAATATTAATAAATTCTTGTCTTCCCTACTCTATAATTTAGTTATGGTTCTTGGTGTAATCTACTTTTTTAGATYATATGAGGTTAGCCGATGGGAGATGGTTTTTACCTACATTTTGTTTTTTGCTCTAATTGTTGTTGAAAGGTCTGCCATTTTTTTTACTCTTGATTTCATTAGAAAAAAAGGATACAACAGGATGCACGTGCTTCTTGTTGGTAACCAGGATATTGCTGATAGATTGGTGAAATCTTTCTTAAAGCATCCTGAATACGGATATTATTTTATCGATCTCATTTCTGAAGAAATGCTCAAGCAAATGTCTGATGAAATGCTGCTTGAGAAGGTGTTAGATAAAAATCCAGATGAGGTATTTGTGTGCTATAAGTACCTAAACCAGTCACTATTAAAAAAAATGGTTGATTTGGGAGATCAAAACGCTATTAAAATTAAACTGGTTTCTGACCTGGTATTAGATAATAACTATGCCAGCATAATTAACTACGAAAATCTTCCTGTAATACAGCTTTCTTCAACCCCGGAACTTAGCCTCAAGGTTATGTTTTTTAAACGAAGCTTTGACATTCTGTTTTCGCTTTTGGTTATGATAGCTGGGTTACCCGTGTTTATCTTGTTAGTAATTATAACTAAATTTACGTCAAAGGGGACTGTTTTTTATCATCAGGAAAGAATTGGAAAAAACCACCGGCCTTTTAAAATATATAAATTTAGAAGTATGCATGTAAATGCAGAACTGTTAGGCCCCCAATTGTCAAGTGAGCATGATCCGCGCATTACTAAATGGGGAAAGGTTTTACGCAGGTCAAGGATGGATGAGCTACCCCAGTTTTGGAATGTTTTAAAAGGGGATATGTCAATAGTGGGCCCAAGACCAGAACGTCAGTATTTCATAGAACAACTTATACTCAAATCTCCTAACTATAAAAAATTATTACGTGTTAAACCAGGAATTACCTCAATGGGGCAAGTGAATTATGGCTACGCTGAAAACGTTGATCAAATGCGCCATAGGGTACGCTATGATCTGATTTATCTTAATAATATAAGCTTTAACAGCGACATGGGCATTATTTTAAAAACCATACAGGTAATGTTTCAGCTTAAAGGTAAATGATGTAAATTTTTGTATGCACACTTTTTGGATTAGCCGCATTGCAATATCAAAAGTAATCTCAATGGTAACACCGGAAAAGCTTCTCTAAGCACTTAGAGGAGCTTTTTTTATACCTACTGGTGAAAGCTATTAAGGATGCTTTCTTTATAATAAGAATCCGGGCCCTATGTCGAAATTTATGTTGCACAAAACATGGGTTCCAAATAATTTTATACTTTATTAAGTTACTGACCGTTAATTTTTAAGTGCTGCATACTAATGTTAGTTAAACGAGAGCTATAGTTATATATAGTTCAATAATGTTTTTTCTAGATTGTTTTACTGTTTTAAATAGTTAAAGAATGCTTTTTACTTTTAAACCGACTTTTCTCAGAAACAAAACAGAATTACAGTTTATTTTTAATCGTAATTAAACCTTATGCACTCTAAAATAGTATAAAGCTAAATACTACTTTGTTTTAGGTCCATTTTAACGCTTAATTATTAATTCAATTTGTTACTTTTTTTTTGGAATTGCATTATAAAATCAGCTTCCCAAGAGCCGGTAATATTTCGTTTTTTTAAGTTTTCCACAATAAACAAACTGAAAAGATCAGGTTGCTTATTTCTTTTTTTTTGCCCCTTATACAGCGCGGCTCAGCATTTGGATAGTACGGTGATCAGGAAAAACCAATTGAATGTTCACGCAGAGACAACTGTGAGCGGCCAAATTGTCGATGATGCATCCGGCCGTCCGCTTCCTTTTATAAGTGTCAGGTTTAGTGGCAGTAATTATGGCACCAGTTCTGATAGAATAGGGAAATTCATATTAAGTGCTCCGGGTTCTTTTAGCCGCGTAACATTTTCCTTTATGGGCTACCAAACCGTAACAAAAATCATTAAACCGGGCCAGGTGAATGAGTTGCAAATCCGTATGCACAGCAGCCAAACTCAGTTAAAGGAGGTTTCTGTTACTTCGGAAAAAAAGAAGAAGTATAGAAATAAGGGAAACCCCGCCGTTGAACTTATTCAGCAAATTATTGACCATAAGGAATTAAACCGGATGGAAAATTCGGATTATCTTCAGTATAATCAATACGAACGGATCGGTTTATCCTTTTTTCATCTATCTCCAAAGCTGCTCAATAGTCAGTTTTTTAGCAAATACCGGTTCATGCTTGATACCACGCAGAAAATAAACGGTCAGTCGGAAACTTCACTTCCGGTTTATTTCAGCGAAAAGCTATATCAAAATTATTACCGTAAAAATCCGCCTAAATCTATTCAGGTATTAAATGCCCAAAAACAAATCAATATCATAAAATTTGTGGATACGGTTGGACTGGATATTTACCTTAACCGCCTCTACGGAAATAATATAGACATATACGACAACAATATTTTTATCATTACAAACCAGTTTCTGAGCCCTATTGCTGATCATGCTCCCGATTTTTATAAGTTTTTTATAACGGACACAGTACAATCGGGTAAAGGAAAATTAATCGAGGTAAGTTTTACTCCCCGTAATAAAGGTGATTTGCTTTTTGAG
>NZ_JBFUKX010000111.1:0-3222 GCF_056400605.1 Mucilaginibacter sp. P5_A4
GTGCCTATATCGGCGGTGTCTACCTCTTCCCATTCCGAACAGAGAAGTCAAGCCCGCCAGAGCCGATGGTACTGCGGTAAAACGTGGGAGAGTAGGTCGGTGCCCAATCTTAAATCAAGCCCTTGTCCGTCAATTGACGGATCAAGGGCTTTTTTGTGCGCCTTTGGTTTTACCGGGTAAACCCTTAACTCAAAAGTCAAAAAATGGGCGAATAGCTTACAACAAGCAGTTTTGTGCTATAAATAATCAGAAAAGGGGGACTTTTAGGGTTATTTTAAAGAGAAAAAGTGCAGAAAAATGCAGAAATATCGAGGTTTGTGTGAGGTTTATTAAGCATCCCTTTTTTGAACCTTAATCCACCATCCCGGCCCCCCTGCCGGGACCTTGAAATGCTCCGCTGGTGATCCTTTGGAACACCTTCCAGGTACTGACAAGGTAGTGTCACCACTTTGTTGGATGGCGGGTGGTATATTTGTAGGGAGAAAGGAAATGTGCAGATTTCAGATGTGCAGATGATTTTTGGGATTTTGATTTTAGAATTTAGCATTTAAATATTTCTTATGTCCAAAGTCCGAAAGTCGGGAAGTCCAAAGTTCCAAAGTCCGAACATCCGAAAGTCTGAACATCCAAAAGTCCGGCAATAGGGCTTTCATCAAAAAATCTTACTATAGTACGACATGAACAATCCGTCATCGTCCCAAATAAAACCCTGTGGGGTAAGCAACCCCGAGGGCGTTACAAACCAGGCCTTTCGCAGTGTGTACACCGTGTTATCGGCATTCGCGATGTAATACAAACCATACCGGGCGGTAATACACGCATTGCTAATCCCCTTATTTATGGCCACTGTATCTTTACTTAATTTTGCCGAAAATAAATCGTATACCTGTTTTAAACTTTGGTGTGGGGTAGTGTCAATAGCGGCAACATCCAGCGCGAACCCGTTTTTGCCGGTATAAACCCCATTTTCAAAATAATAGGCAATGCCGCTGTTAAATATAGGCAGGCCTTTATAGCTTACCTGGGCAGTTACGGTTAAAAATACCGTACCCGGCGGCGAGCCAGGGCCGTTCTCTTCAGTCCTTACGCGGGTTATCATGCGGTCTGTTAACGGTATATGGTTGTCGCTAAAAAGCTTCAGGGCTTTGGCACGGTCGGCAGCGGTAAGGTATACACTTGTATCCTTCATCCTACTGATGCACGGCATCGCATTTTTAACCTGGTTTTTTTTACACGATGCTGCACACAGTATAATGGCTGYCAATAAAAGGTAAAGGTTTTTCATTACACTAATATAAATGTTTACCCCGGATTATAATAAGCCTCCGTTATTTTTCCAACCTGCCAGGTACCGTGCAGCAATTTCCACACAGTGCGCATAGCATTGGGATAGATCAAAATCCTATGCACTGCGCCGGATTTTGGAGCAAGCGGATTACTAAAGCACCAGGCAGTATAGGTAATTATTTAAGCGAACGGCAGTGCCTTCATCAAACCTTCGGGCACGGCTGATAGCTGGACAAAAGACAAAGGACGTTCGGACAAAAGGTAGGTTAAGATAGATGGACAAAAGGCAAAGGACGTTCGGACAAAGGTAGGTTAAGATAGCTGGACAAAAGACAAAGGACGTTCGGACAAAGGCAGGTTAAGATAGATGGACAAAAGACAAAGGACGTTCGGACAAAGGTAGGTTAAGATAGCTGGACAAAAGACAAAGGACTTTCGGACAAAGGTAGGTTAAGATAGATGGACAAAAGACAAAGGACTTTCGGACAAAAGGTAGGTTAACCGAAACCACATCAACGGGCAGATGAGTCCGGATTAATTTGGTCTTAGAATTTAGTGTTTAGGTTTTTTAGTTTAGCACCTACTTGTTACCCAATCCTCCATCTAAACTTTTGTCCCAAAGTCTGGTCATCGTCTAAAAAATATACCATCCAAAAATCTCATATCTCAAATCTCACATCTCAAATCTAATCCGGGCGTTTCCCCGTTGATAGAAACGGGGCCGGGCTTTACATTCATACGCCTGCAGGCATTACTCCGTTAGCCAACGGACGGTACCCATTTCAATCCCTAACGCGAACGCAGGGAAATAAACAGGCTTAATACCCTACAAGAACATCATGATTTGCATGCGGGCACACAGGCCTGGAGGCCTGCGGCAGCAGGGAAGTGCTTGCGGTAGCGGGGGAAATCAAAGTGCTAATTTATTTAGTATTTGTTTCTTCAATTCATAAATAATTTCTTATTTTTATATAAATGATAATCAATTTAAACCTAAACCAATTAGAATGGAAAAATGTTTTTTTGAAGCTCAAACTGCTTCATCGAAAATTAAAGCAACAATAGTCGCGCAATATTTCCCTCAGTATTGCAAGATTATTTTGAAAAAACCGCAGCAAAAAATTATTTATCTGGATTTATTCTCTGGGCCGGGTAAATATCAAGACGAAAACTATTCGACACCATTGCTACTGGCAACAAGTTGTGCCAATAACCCTCTTTTAAAGCAGAAAGTTCATTTGCTGTTTAATGATATGGAGTATTCGGATGAATTGAAATCGAATTTTTTTAAAATTTTTCCAACGCGGACTTTTGCTCACGAACCTAAATTTGGGAATAAGGTTGTCGGCGAAGACGAGAAAATAACCAATTATTTAAGTAAACCGTCTGTTATACCGAATCCGGCACCAACACTGTTATTTTTTGACCCTTATGGCTGGAAAACAATTGATACTATGGTCTTAGCTAAATTTCTTGCAAATTGGGGCAATGAAATATTTTTGTTCGTTAATATTAAACGTATTAATCAGTCAATTGAAGTTGGGAAATTCGATGATATGATGCGGTCTCTTTTTCCTACAACGATTGAGACACTTAGAAGAAACCGCAAGTACAACAGTGCAACAGTTCACGAGCGGTTGAGTTTAATTATGGACAATTTAGCAGCAGAGTTCAAAAAAGCTGTAACCGGAAATTTGTTTAGTTGTGCTTTTAAATTTCAGGAAGAAGATAGTCAAGCCACCAGTCATTTTATAATACACTTTACAAAACATCCTAAAGGATATGAGTTGGTGAAGCAAATTTATGGGGAATATGATAATATAGGGGCAAATCTTGAGAAAGATGGTAGTTATACTTTTGACGCGAAAAAAATAGATCAAGCAAACTATGTAAAGTTAGATTTTGGAGTTCCAAACATTGATGCATTGTCAAAAC
>NZ_JBFUKX010000112.1:0-3214 GCF_056400605.1 Mucilaginibacter sp. P5_A4
TTCGATCCTGGAGTTCTAATTGACGGCCAGGGTACAGGCTGGCTGGTTTTTGGAGCCGGAACGCCCAAAACAAAATATATGCCGGATAATGCCAGGATTGTCAAATTAGGAGCAGATATGATCAGTTTGGCCAGCAGTATTTCTAAGATACCCGCTCCTTATTTTAACGAGGCCAGCGACCTTAACTTTATCAATGGGACCTGGGTTTATAGCTATTGTACAAATTGGGATGAACGCACTGTCTGGCCTTATAGCAATATTGCTAAACCAACCGCATGCAACATATCTTATATGACGAGTAAAACACCCTTAAATCCGGATAGTTGGAAGTATCGCGATAATTACTTTAAGAATACTGGTGACGTTAACGTGGGGCCTATGACAAACAATCACACTCACGTGTTCAAGTTTAAAGAGAAATATTATCTTGCTTACCATGCCATGTATTTACAGGATTATTTTAACACCAAGGGTGGTTTTCGTAATGCGGGTATCGAACCAATACAGGTAGATGAAGGGAGTGATGTGGCTTTCCCCATGGTCAGCGCAACTTTTAAAGGCCCCTCACAACTTAACCTGTTAAATCCATTCGTTGTTCAGCAAGCAGAAACCACTGCAGGCACTTCGGGTCACGTCCAGTTCGATACTGCTGGTATTGTGGGTAATATGGTTGCCATAGGAAAAACAGATAAACAATGTCTCATGGTGCGGGGAGCCGATTTTAACAAACAGGTCCCTGCCAAATTCGAAGCCCGGGTGAAAGGAACAGGTAGAATTGATGTTTATGTAAATAATCTTAAAGGCCCGGCTCTTGTTTCCCTTATGTGTGATGTGAAGGACTGGACTACGCTCTCCAAACAAATAGCACTGAACATACCTAAAGGAGTGGGTAATATCTATTTTGTATTTAAAGGAGAGGGTTTTTTGTTTGATGAATGGAAATTTTATTAAGTCCGGTTGCCGGTTTATTGATGCTATTTACAAGTAGCCGTCCGATCAAAACGGGCTGTTACTGGCGATTGGGTGAAACGGTTAAGCCTTTGTTTTGGGAGCTGGGTAAGTTGCTTGATCAGCGTATGATGGATGCCATTAAGCAGTGTATAACCAGTAATGTTGGATTAAAGCTTTTTCTAGAATAGGGATGCTGTGAACATATTAGTCAGTACCGTTTCCTGGTGAATTAAATAAGAGAGAGTTTAGTTGAATATAAGTGGATGCCTGGGGCCTTTACCGAGAGGTCCCGGCATTTTTTAACTATAACAATTCTGTTTTCAACATGAAAGAAATCGATAGTAATCTATTTGAACGCATGACGATTGCCGCCGCAATAATACCTGGTTAAAAAAAGAGAACATGGAAAATCAAATTAATTCAAAAGCGCCGGAATTAGATAAAAGTGAAATTGAAGCTTTGATAGAGGATTTTGATACAATTGGGATGTTGCTTAAGGAGCACCTTACTATTTTCAGCAACCCTATCTTAACTCCGAAATCGAAAAAAATGTGTAACGAGGGCCTGGTCCTCATTAAGAAGTTTACTCAAAAATGTTTAGAACATTATGGGATTTAAAATATTATGGGATGCTCCCCCAAATTTGATATCCATGGGGAATAATACCTGGTTAAAAAAAGAGAACATGAAAAATCAAATGATTTCAAAAGCGCCAGAATTAGATGAAAGTGAGATTAAAGCTTTGATAGAGAATTTTGATACGATTGGCATGTTGCTTAAGGAGCACATTGATATATTGAGTAACGCTACCTTAACGCCTCAGTCGAAAAAAATGTGTAACGAGGGCTTGGTTCTTATTAAGAAGTTCACTCAAAAATGTTTAGAACATTATGGGTTGCGTTACCTATCAAAATAAAGTTTCAACTATAGGCTATGTGGATATGGCTGCCACACGCAGTTAAACAGGTAACAAATTAAAACAAAAAAATGTAGACCGCATGGTGTTCGTACTGAAATTAACAGGCAGTACTGGGGCTATTCGGATTGGACCATTGATTCGTCAAGGCGCTTTCCTCCGGGAACAGCCTTTGCCGCGAGCAGGAATCCTGGGCTGGCCTTAAACCGGGGCTGGTGAAAATTACGGCTGCAAATAAATAGTATCGGGGAGAGGAAAAGATTATACAACATTTTAGGATTATCGGACTTGCCAGCGCAGGTCAATTGACAATGAAAAATAAATATATAATAAAAGGGATATTTTGTATCCTGTTACTGATAACGGTAAAAACAGCCACCTATGCGCAGCCTTCGGTGCCCGCATCAAAACGCGAACATGTGTGTATAGACAATGACTGGCGCTTTGCATTAGGGCATCCTTATGATCCGGCAAAGGACTATTATAATGGAACAGGAGGGTTTTCTTATTTCGCTAAAACCGGCTATGGCGACGGCGCTGCATCGCCGGGATTTGATGATAGGGGCTGGCGTAAAATTAACCTCCCGCATGACTGGGCGGTTGAACAGCCTTTTAGTCCTAAAGCTAGCGTAAGCCACGGATCGAAGGCGATAGGCCGGAACTTTCCTGATGCCAGCGTGGGCTGGTATCGTAAAACTTTTGTCGTTCCGGCTACCGATCTGGGTAAGCATATATCTATAGCTTTCGACGGTGTTTTTCGTAACAGTATAGTTTGGGTCAATGGGCATTACCTGGGTACCGAGCCCAGTGGGTATAATAGCTTTGAGTACGATATTTCTGAATATTTGAATTATGGAGGTAATAATGTTATAGCATTACGGGCTGATGCAACCATGGAAGAAGGCTGGTTTTATGAAGGCGCCGGTATTTACCGGCATGTTTGGCTCAATAAAACCGACCAGCTGCATATTGCTGCCAACGGAACATGTGTTACAACCCTGGTGAAAAACAATATTGCCGATGTTACTGCAACGGCCACGATTATTAACAGCGATAAAAAAGCAAGAAGCTTTAGCGTAACGCAAACCATTGTTGACGCCGATGGTAAAACGCTTGCTACCGGCAAAGCGACAGGGTTTACTTTGAAACCTTTTACATCGCAAGAGGTTAAAAGCGTTTTACCTGTAACTAATCCGAAGCTATGGTCGATAGAAAGCCCCTTCCTGCACCGGTTGCTTACCACCGTTGAAGAGAATGGCGCTGTTACCGACAATTATACAACAACATTTGGAATTCGCACCATCAGGTTTGATGCCAACGAAGGTTTTTTCCTGAATGGCAAACACG
>NZ_JBFUKX010000113.1:0-3167 GCF_056400605.1 Mucilaginibacter sp. P5_A4
TTAATATATTTTCATTTAAACTGCCTACTGTAATAACGATCATGTAAAACGCAAGTATTAGCGTATAATATAACCCCTCATACTGTGCGTTACCTACCCAAAGTACTACTATAAATTTGTGAAATAGCATTAACCCGCAAAATGCTGCCACTAAAATAGTTCCCTTTAACTTTAACGTATGTAAATAAGTATTGCGAAATGTTTCCCATTCTCCTTTTGCCACCATTTCGTTCATCCCTGGCAAAATGTTATACATAATTAAATTCACGTACGTGAAAATCATCATTGGCGGAGTCACCATGGAGTAATAATGCGATGCAGCTACCGCACCTACAATTATTCCCGTAATAAATGTTGTACTACTTTGAAATGCTCTCGTGGCTATATTTATTAAAAATGAATCTGCACCAAAACGGAATAATTGTTTAAATATTGATTTATCATATATCTTCCACGAAAACTTTATCTCCCGATTCTTAAGTCTAAAATAAACCATTTGTGCAAAAGCACCCAAAAAGTCACCAATAACGTTCGCTGCAACTATGCCGGTAATATTATAGTGTAGTTTTACAAATAGAACGGTTAAAAAGCATCTCACAATAATACCACCAGTAGAACAGATATTTGCAATCTTCATGTTCTGTGTAGCATACAGCACAATATTAAACATGGTAAAATAAAACCGGATGCAATACCAGCCGGCTAATATTAGCATAGCTCTGCTCGCGTCATCCTTTAGTGTGTCTTTTAAGCCGATAGCTCCGGGAATAACAAAACTTAAGCCTGCCAATATTATACCCATAATGGAACAGGCAATAAATAAGTACCACCGTCCAATGTTAAAAATATTAATGAACTTCTTCCTACCATCGCTAATATCATTATAAGCTTGAGATAAATATCTCGACAATGTGCTCGTAAATCCTAAATCAAGCAAAGTTAAATAACCCACAAATTGCATGATGGCAGCATAGCTACCCAATGATGAGGCTCCCCCATTTTTGATTAATAAGGGTGCAATCACTACTTGCAATACCATAAATGTTATTTGGAAAATACCCTGGGTTATTAACCCCCAAACAACCTTTTTAATTCTTAAGTCCAATTCCTGAGTTTTTAAAAATGTTCATTCTCGTAAAGGATTCGATGAAATATTTTTACCAATAGAACCGAAATTATCAATCGAGCTATAATTTTGGATTGTATGTAAAATATTTTTTAAAATCCAATATTTTAACCTCAAAAAGATAGTAGCTTAATGAAGCAACTAAATAGGCTAATAAAAAAGATAATAGAAGATCGATTAACATGTTCATTTTAAGAACCGATCTTTCATATAGATTAAATATTACTGGGTGATAAACATATAGCCCATAGCTTATCTTTCCAGAGAAATTTAAAGGTTTGAAAGTCAAAGCCTTACTAATTAAACTTTGAGATTTAGAAGCAACCACAAAACCGATAAAACCATAATAGGTTATAGCATTTAGTGGCAGTTTAATTATTTGAATGAAAGAATTACCTGTACCTCCTACGAACATCCATAAAACCAAAGTTGGTATTATCATGATAATAAAAAGCCTTCCGTAAAATTTCCTGTTAAGTCCTTTTAGTTCATCTAGTGCTAATAACGAACCTATTGCAAGAGCATCCACATTTGAAAAAGTAAAATAAAAAGAACCAAAGCCCCAAATTAGTAATACGATTCTGATTATTATTGCAGTAGCGAATATGATATAGACGGCTTTTTTTATCTGATCAGGTTTTAAGTAAAATATAAGCAGTGGCCAAAATAGATAAAAATGCTCCTCTACCGCCAATGACCATAAATGACGAGGGCCTAGTATATCCCACTTAAATGTCATCGCAAAGTTTTGAAGATAAAACCAATAATACCACTGTTTATCCCATGGTATTGCACCTTCCCTCAAAATGAGGGGCATTATAATGCAGCTTAATAGTAGGAAAAAATAGTATAAAGGAAAAATTCTTAAAGAACGTCGTACATAAAAAGAACTAAAGTAGTTTTCAGATTCCTTTGTCGTCAATAATATTCTTGTAATTAGAAAGCCTGAAAGAACGAAAAAAAGTGTAACTCCAGTTTGACCAAATCGCGAAACCTTCTGCAAACTTGAAACCAAAGGATTAATATGAGTAGATTGCAAAGACTGAAAAAAATGGAAAATCATTATCATTAACGCGGCACCACCCCTAATGCCATCTAACTCTTTAATATATCTGATTTTCATTGTTTAGTTTTGAGTATGCCCAGTGCTGAAGCTAATGTACCAATGCAAAAACGATGTGAGACCAGCTCTTAAATTGGTAGTTGGATTATAGTTGAGCAATTTTTGAGCCTTAGCTATGTCAGCATATGTCTGGGGTACATCGCCAGGCTGCTCAGGCAAACGTGATATTATCGCCCGCTTACCACACACATCTTCAATATTTTCGATCAACCCATTTAAAGTTATTGTCTGGTGATTCCCCAAGTTGATGATTTCAAAATTAGTTTTATCATAATTAATTGCCGCTTCAATACCACTAGCGGTGTCCTCAACAAAGGTGTAATCACGGCTAGTTGTACCATCACCATAAACCGGGATAGGTTCGCCGTTCAAAATAGACTTAAAAAATTTATGTATAGCCAAATCAGGTCTTTGCGAAGGTCCATAAACTGTAAAAAAACGCAAAGCTAAAAACCTGATTCCGTATAAATGACTATAGACATGACCTAACATTTCACCAGATAGCTTTGTTGAGGCGTATGGGCTTATTGGCAATAACTTATGATCTTCATTCCATGGTACGTTTTCGTTTACGCCGTACACACTACTTGATGATGCAAATACAAATTGCTTAATTCCTTTTTTTCGGGCATATTCAAGTAAGTTTTGTGTTCCACCTACATTTACATCTTGATATAGTTTAGGATTTTGAATACTGGGTCTTACCCCTGCTTTCGCAGCAAGATGAACAATAACATCAACATTTCCGGCCTTTTCAAGATCAGCCTCATTTCGGATATCACCTTCAATTAGGATAAAATTTGTATCATCCTTAAACGCACGTAAATTAGACTCCTTTTGTTGCTTACTATAAAAATCATCGAAATTATCGATACAAATTACCTTATATAAATTATTAGCTAATAGCCTTTTTATTAA
>NZ_JBFUKX010000114.1:0-2952 GCF_056400605.1 Mucilaginibacter sp. P5_A4
GAATATATATGCTCCAAAGCCAACAAAAACCATCATAGCTGCCGCCACTCCTAATTTTAGCCACAACTGATTTTTATCCGGCGGACGTATTGGAGAATCTTCATCATGATTGGATTTACTTTGAAGAATGTTGTTTAGCATATCAATACTTTTTGTACGATCAAAAAGTGGCGCATCAATTTCGAGGTTATCCCAGGCCTCGTGAATGAGTGCAGTTATTTCCGCATCATTAGCAGATGAGTGAATGATCTCCATTAACTCATCCTGCTCCTGCTGTGTAGCGGTTTGATTATAATAACTATTAAAAAGGTAGGTAAGCCTTGCATTAAATGCACTCATACAGGTAGATGTTAGTTCATAAATTTTAAATTGGTAAAAGGAGTTTGGGTCGAACTTGCATACAAGACAACAAAACCTGTAAAAAAGGGGCTATTGGTTTTAAAAAAAAATTAAAAAAGTTTTTATCGCTATTAAAATTAGTGTAAAAGCCTCCAGGTGGGTGCGCACATAATCGGTGATTGATGTGGTAGCTATTTGCAGATATTTTTTTACCGTTTCGCGGGAAAGTTTAAGCTGCTCGGCTATTTCGGCATATTTAAGGCGGTTATGCCTGCTTAGTAAGTAAACTCTTTGCTGTTGCGGGGGCAGGTGGTCAATGGCTTCGTCCAATAAATTATAATACATGCCCGAATCCTGCCCGCCATTTAGCATTTCCATGCTACCAAGCTCCAGTTGTTTTATTTGTACCCGTTCCTTTGCCAACTTTTTAAGGCAGTTAAGCGCATGATTTTTGGATATAACAAAAAGGTAAGCCTTAAAATCGTCAATATCACCAAGGGTTTCGCGGGTCATCCATATTTTTAAAAACACATCCTGTACAACTTCTTCTGCCAGCTCGGCAGAGTTAGTAATGCGATAAATATGAATACCCAATTGCTGATGGTATGCTGTAAACAACTGGCGAAAAGCATGCTCATCACCGACTGCTACCTTTAAAAGCAATTCGTTTTCATGATGAAGCTTATTTGCTTTTGTAGACAAATCGAGCTCATGATCATAAGCAATATCCAACATAAGTAAACGTAAAGTAGTGGCAAATAATGGTTAAAAATTTAAACTTACAACACAATATAACTTAGGCAAAAACACTACTACAACCGCGAAGTTGCAAAATAGTTTATACTTTTTTACCAATAAAGCATGTTTAAATTACATTATTTCTGAAACAGAGGTATTTATAATTAATAGTTAAAATCAACTCTCCGCATCCTGTTGAGCGAGTTTCTTTTCAATCCTTTTATCGGGAATAAACCAGATGCCGGCTACAATAACATACAATGCAAAGGCTGCTATCGTGTTTAGCCAGCTTACACCAATAGCTATTGCATAGATGCCGACAGATATCTTTCCTTTCCAGTCTTCGCCAAAGGCCTCGGCAATCAAAGAATTCCCCCCATGGTGATGGATAAGTTTTCGTACTAAAATAGAATATGCGATACCATTCATTGTTAGTATAAAACCATAACAAGCTACCGGCCCCCTGGCAAAATGATTTTCGCCCATCCAGCCTGTAACAAATGGTATTAACGACAGCCAGAAAAGCAAATGCAGGTTGGCCCATAAAATCCCACCGTTAACTGAATGAACGGCCTGAAACATATGATGATGATTATTCCAGTAAATACCAACGTAAATAAAGCTCAAAATATAGCTTATAAAAACAGGTATAAGCGGCTTTAATGATTCAATGCTATCGCCATGTGGCACCTTCATCTCCAATACCATTATGGTAATAATAATGGCAATAACGCCATCGCTGAAAGCTTCTAACCTACCCTTGCCTAATGCCATTTTTTTATTTTATCCAGCTAAATTTAAGTTATTTTTTTTGGCCGAATGCCTGGTAACGCTGCATGGCCTCTATAAAATAGTAATCTGCATAGGTTAAAGGCACGTCAATTTCTGTGCCTGCAGGGAAATGACCTACGCTGTGCTGTAAAATAAAACCACCATTGGTGCCGGCAGCAGCCATGTAAGGCGGGGCAGAAAGCGTTTTCAATATGGTTTGGGCTACATTAAAATACTCCTGCCCTTTTTTTACGTCGCTGTACCTGCAAAGTTCCAACAAAGCCGAAGCCATAACAGAAGCTGCCGACGCATCTTTAAGTGCATCAGGAATGTTAGTGGCATTATAATCCCAATATGGAATCTTATTAGCTGGCAGGTGGGGGTTAGTCAATATAAAATGGGCAATATTTTGAGCCTGATCCAGGTATTTTTTGTCATGTGTTTCGCGGTACATCACGGTGTATCCGTAAAGCCCCCATGACTGCCCCCTGGCCCATGCCGATTCATTGGCGAAACCCTGGGCGGTTTTCTTTTCCTTTACCACTCCTGTTTGAGCATCATAATTAATCACGTGGTATGAGCTATAATCGGGCCTGAAATGGTTTTTCATGGTAGTATTGGCATGGGTAACTGCTATTTTATAATAGCTGGAATCGCCGGTTTCACGCGTTGCCCAAAACAGCAGTTCCAGGTTCATCATATTATCGATGATCACCAAATAATCGCCCGGTTTTGAATCCCATGATTTGATACAGCCTACTGTTGGGTTAAACCTTGTAGAAAGGGATTTGGCACTGTTAATCAGTATTTGTTTATATTCCGGCTTCGGCTCAATTTTGTTGGCATTTCCAAAACTGCAGTACATCATAAAGCCCAGGTCATGTGTATGCGTGTTAAACTGCTCCTTAGCCAAAACACCCATAATGCGGTTTGCTTCGGTAAGCAAAGCCTGGTCCTTCCTTTCCTGGTATAAATACAGCAAACTACCCGGATAAAACCCACTGCACCACCAGTCCGAATTGCTGTTTTCCTGCTTGTTTGTATTTGGGTGATAGGTTTTAGGAAATTCCTCCGGCCCTATCTGCTTCGCCAGGAATTTATATT
>NZ_JBFUKX010000115.1:0-2554 GCF_056400605.1 Mucilaginibacter sp. P5_A4
TATCTGGGCACTTAACTGGCTTAACTTCTTTAATAACAAATCGGCATAAATAGCGCCGCTGGCACCCGTAATAGCAACTACAATCTTCTTCTTCATGATTCAACAACAACCCAATCAGGTAAAAAGTTACGGGCACAAAAAAGGGTCGAATAACTTGTACCCGACCCTACATCTACCTATGAAAAACATGCCCTTGAGAGGGCATCACAAATATACTAACACTTTTTATATTATAAAACAAATTTGTAAAAATATTTTTACATGAATAAATTGTTAAGATAAATTCTTATCTATTAAGCTTTGAATTATACCATCAACCATACCTACACGGGGTACATAAATCTGTTTTATACCCGCGTTTTTCATTACAGTCATATAAATTTCGCAGGCAGGAATGATTACATCGGCCCTATCCTGGTTTAATCCAAGCACATTTATACGATCTTTCAGCGAAAACGAATTAAGATATGTGTACAAGGATTTTAGCTTACCAAAAGCCATTGGCGTATCATCGCCCTCTTCGGCCAGCCGGTGTAATTTATTGATGTTGCCGCCGGTGCCTATTCCTAATAATTGTTTATATCCCCGGGTATGCTCCCTGATGAAATCTTTCATCTCGGTCCAGGTTTCTTCGCTATCCTGGTTATCCAATATCCTGATGGTACCAATATTAAATGATTTGGAAGCCATCAAATCCCCCGCCGAAAAAAGTGAAAGCTCGGTACTGCCGCCACCTACATCAATATATAGATAGCTTTTGCTTTTATCTATGGTTTGTTCGGCATGGCTGGCATATATTACTTTAGCTTCTTTTGAGCCGTGAATGATCTCTAAATCAATGTTGGCTTCCTGTTTTATCAGCTTAACTACTTCTTCGCCGTTTTTTGCTTCGCGCATAGCCGATGTAGCATAAGCCAGGTAATCTGTCACTTTATACACATCCATAAGGTTACGGAACGCACTCATCGATTTTACCAGGTCACCGGCTTTTTTGTCGGAGATGTGTTGTTGAATAAAAGCATCATCGCCCAGGCGCAATGGTACCCTTATAAGTGTGTTTTTTTTGAAGGAATAAGAACCATGGTTTTCAATAATATCGGCAATAAGCAGCCTTACTGCGTTGGAGCCAATATCTATAGCTGCGTATCTCAATTTGGTTTGTTTTTAGTTTTAAGGTAATTGTATATCTCTATCTGCGCACGATGTGAGTCGGCCGAATTAGTTTTATGGTATTTATTGCTGTTGGTACCGTTTATTTCGCGGGCCTTGGTATTATCATGCAGTTGAATATTGATGATATCCTTCACTTCCTTCCGCAATTGCTCGTCGAGGATTGGGAAGCCAACCTCTACCCTATTATCAATATTACGGGTCATAAAATCGGCCGATGTAAGGTAGATCAGCTCGTTACCACCGTTACAATAGATATGTACACGGGCGTGTTCAAGGTATTTATCTACAATGCTTATCACCTCGATATTTTCGCTGTACCCTTTTACTCCGGGAACAAGGCAGCACATGCCACGAATGATCATCTTGATCTTAACACCGGCATTGCTGGCCTGGTATAGTTTATTAATGAGCGCCTCATCAGCAAGGCTGTTCATTTTTAATATCATATAGGCTTTTTTGCCGGCCTTTGCGTTCTTTATTTCGTTTTCTACCAGCTTGTAAATAGCCGGCCTTGAATCAACAGGCGATACGATAAGCGTTTTCAATCCCTTGGGCAACACATTTCTTTTCAGCGCTTTAAACACTTCGGCAAGATCATCAGTTATCTTTTTATCGGCTGTAAAAAGAGTATGATCAGCATAAATCCTGGCTGTTTTTTCATTGAAATTCCCGGTTGATAAACAAGCATAATTTACAGGCTTTTGCTTCTCCAAACGGGTAACCAGGCATATTTTGGAGTGCACTTTATAACCCGGCACGCCATAAAGTACGTTTACGCCCTCTTCTTCCAGCCTGTTGCTCCAGAATATATTGTTCTGCTCATCAAACCTTGCGCGAAGTTCAACCAGGCAGTTTACTTTTTTACCATTTTTGGCCGCATTTACCAATGCATGTATGATCCTTGAATTCTCGGCCAGGCGGTAAACCGCTATACTGATTTCTTTAACCTTAGGATCAATAGCTGCCTCGCGTAAAAAGTGAATAATGTAATCATAAGACTGATAAGGCGTGCTTATCATATAATCCTTTTTAGCGATTAGCCCGATCAAACTTTTGCCAAATGAAAGATCTTCGGCAGGCAGGGCAGGATATTTAACAAACTCCAGTTCGGGCGAGCCTACATTTGGAAATGATATAAAATTTTTAAAGTTATGATACCTGTTACCGGGAATGAGACTTTCGCCATGGAGCCCCATTTTAGTCACCAGGTACTTTAACATATCCATCGGCATTTCGGTATCATAAAGCAAACGCATAGGTGTGCCTTTCTTGCGTTTTTGCAGGCTTTTGGATAGTGCATCAATGAATTTACCGCTTACTTCCTTATCCAGGTCAAGTTCGGCATCACGGGTAAGCTGCAAAGAATAAGCTTCTATACTAT
>NZ_JBFUKX010000116.1:0-2504 GCF_056400605.1 Mucilaginibacter sp. P5_A4
CGCGTTTATGACCGGCGTTTATGACCGGACAAGGATTAAGATGAAAGGGTATGTAGCAGTACAAAAAAAACTATTGGTAATGATGTATTACTTGTGGAAGAAAAACGAAAAATACGACGCCAAATTCGATCACACTAAAAAAATAATAGCCCCGGCAATGCCTGGGGCTACACTTGATGAACATCTAAAAGAAGCTCTCATTAAACAACAAAATTAATCTAATTTTTATGAAAATTTATTTGTTTTCTAAGACAGTACCTATACGTTCATACTGCGCAGGCCTTATCCGCATTGGCCGGTATCCACTKCTATCCCTATTGCAAAAAAAAACGCTGTTCGAATGTCTCCGACTTCGAACCAATATGTAAAGTAGTCTACAGACTACTTGTGCTGTGCGCTACTTTTGCTATACATACGGGTAGTTGCAAACTACAGGCATAGTCGTTCGAAGTCGGAGACATTCGAACAGCGGAAGACTTCGGAGAGCGTGATTATGGTCCCAGGTTCGAGCCGAACCAGGGCTATCATCAAATTATGGTCAATTCGTTCTGAACCAGCCTACGCTATACTCCATCATACAGCTTGCGTCGTCAATAGTTGATCATTCAAGCGATCAGGCTTCATTTGCTTCGTTATCCTGAAATTGCTTTAATATTACCCTTTTCAAGCGCTCCTGGTGTTCATCACCCCAAAGCCCGATAGTGTGCATGATCGGTATCAATGTTTTACCGAAATCCGTAAGATCATACTCCACTTTGGGCGGCATTACCGCATAGATCTTTCTGGTAACCAATTCGTGTTCTTCCAACTCTTTCAGCTGGATGTTCAAAACCCTCCTGGAAACATCGGGTATCTTGCGCTGTAATTCACTGGGGCGTTTGTGGCCTTCATGAATGAACCATAATATGCGGATCTTCCACTTTCCATAAAGCACTTCTCCGACCAGATCAAGGCCGCAATTCAGGTAAGGTAAGATCTTTCTTTCATACATATCACAAATATAGCCGTGTCACGCGATGCGAACAATAGGGATAAATTTCTCCCTATGTGAATCGTAAGCCCGTACTTGTTAGGAGTTTATGTACTACCGAAATTTGTACAAAACAAATAACTATGGAAAAGCAACTTAATTTATCAGATGAACTCTCAGGCAAGATCGCCCTGGTAACCGGAGGTACGAAGGGTGCCGGTAAAGCTATTGCGCAACGGTTACAGGCAGCAGGCGCGACCATAATTACCACGGCCAGGAATAAGCCAGAGCATAACGATCGGGACTTTCATTTTATTTCTGCTGACCTGAGCAAGCCGGAGGGGACAGCCAAAGTTGTTCATGAAGTACTGGAAAAATTTGGCAGACTGGATATACTTGTGAATAATCTTGGCGGCTCAGATACACCCGGAGGAGGATTTGCCGTCCTCTCTGGCGAAGATTGGGAATCATCCATCCGGACCAATTTATTGGCTCCTGTCAGTTTAGACAGAGGCTTTTTACCGCAAATGCTGGATCGTGGCTGCGGGGTAATTATACACATCGCTTCTATCCAGGGCAAGCTGCCACTGCACGATTCTACTTTGCCTTATGCTGCGGCCAAAGCAGCGCTCATTAACTATAGTAAAGGATTATCCAAAGAGGTTGCACCAAAAGGTGTACGCGTGTTAACGGTATCACCGGGATGGATCATGACGGAATCATCTGAACGAATGATGGAGCGGATCTCAAAGAGCTCAAATATTACGATCGATAAAGCGAAACAAAGCGTAATGGCTGCTTTAGGCGGCATACCGATGGGCAGGCCGGCGCAACCCGAAGAAGTGGCAGAATTGGTGGGCTTTTTAGTTTCGCCGAGGGCCGACTATCTCACCGGGACCGAATTTGTGATAGACGGAGGAACGATACCAACAGTTTAACAAAATACATAAACCATGAATTTACCAAAAGTAGTAACAAGTTTAGTAGAAGCTCAGAACAGCCATGACAGCCAGGGTTTGTCATCCTGAACGCAGTGAAGGATCTATTCGCAGACTGTACAGGGCGAAGAAGCATTGCAAATAATAGATGCTTCACGAAATCCCGGACTTACGAAGTTTCAGAAACTTCGTAAATCTTTCGCCGGTTTGTTATTCACTGGTGACGCACGCGTGTCGTGGCTGCACAACCACTGCTGCGCACGCGCAATGCCATTAAGTTAAAGAGGTTTTTCGTGCAAAGATCGCAAAGGCGCAAAGTGATTTTCTGGCTTTCCTTAGCGTCCTGGCCATTTTTGGGCAAAATAAATGGCAATACCTGCGGCCCGGGCTCATATCTTTATATTTATATAAATCAGAATAAAAGGAGGCACTTTGCGCCCGGGCATGACACGTAGTAATTATGATGTTGACGGTATAGGGTTATCCTCCTTTTTTATTTCTTAAAGTCAGAACAGTACCTATTGACAGGTTTCGCACCTGATCAGCTATTAACATGAGCAAAGACTTAAAAGAGGTTCCTGATGATAACTATAATT
>NZ_JBFUKX010000117.1:0-2498 GCF_056400605.1 Mucilaginibacter sp. P5_A4
GATTTACCAGTTTGMGATAATTGATAAGAAATTTTCCCATCCTCATTTAACGATATTTCATAATAAGGGTAGAAATTCTGATTAAAGTACCTACTTATATTGTATTCAAACTTTATATGATAATACCCTAAACTCTTATACAACAACTGAAATTTCACATTTAATCAAATATAGCATATACAAAATACCTAAAAACAAAAACAATATAAGTAGGTACTTTAATCAGAATTTCTACCCTTATTATGAAATATCGTTAAATGAGGATGGGAAAATTTCTTATCAATTATCGCAAACTGGTAAATCCTATGGCAAATGGATAAAACAAAAATTTCTAGAAACGATTTAGACGATAAAGGAATTGTTATAATCTATGGTATCCAATATGGCTATAAAGATACCTTTCCCTTCTAAAACATTTGCAGAATGAACCGTTCCCTTTGGGATATAAATAGTCGCCGGAGACTTTACTATGTACTTTTCGTCATTCAGCATAATTTCAAATTCCAATGTATCACCTATTATAATATTCCATTCGTCACAATTATGTGCATGCGATTGCGAATAAGACCGATATTCAAAGGGGAGTTGTTCCCCTATAACATGAATGGCAATATGAAGGTTGAAATTTGAGCCGGCCTCTGAGCCAGACATTAAAATTCTTTTTAATGGGGCCTTGCCGTGGAATGGTATATTTTCCAAAGGAAATTCAACTCCATGCGTTATAAGACAGCTGTACTTATCAGTCATTTAAATCATTCTTAATGAGATTGGCTATAGGTTTACAATTTGATAAATCTATTATATAAACGATAATTAGATAAGATTAGAGATTGTAAGTTAATGTGCAGCAATCCAATCCTGATAACCGCTTTCGCCACGGGTTTGATGGGTAATAGTCGTTAATCCTTGGCTAGATATCTCAACCTGATAATGTGAGCTAATTAATCCAGGTTCATTTGCTATATACGGACTATGGGAGGTAAATATGAGCTGTTTTCCCATTTTTTCTACATGAGCTTTTAGATATTTTAAAAACTCCACCTGGTATCTTTTTGACAAATTCAACTCAAATTCTTCAATTAATATTATGTCTGCAGGTGAAGAGAAAATTTTAGTTAGTATATAGAAAATCTGTTGAATGCCTGTACCGAAATTTCTAATCGGCAATGTTAGATTTCCGTTTTTTAAGAACACTTCTATAGTACTGGCAACTTTCTGAACAGTAATGGCGCCAACAAATGGAAGGTTTTGAAAGTTAGGATTTTCATTTTCAGGATCAGTAATCTGAAAGCCATTTATAAAATGTTCAATATTTTTTAGCTGATTACCTTTTTCAAAATCCAGAGATAATGAATAATACCATTGCTTTAAGCTTTTGGAATTAAGGTCTAAGTTGGGATTGTAAAAAAATTCCTCATCTTGAAAATAACGATCACTATCGATTAATAAAACAATATTATTRAAACGTCTCAAAAATTCAATTAGCTGTAATTCGTCACTTCCCCCTTTAATAGTTGGAAAAAAATTTGTTGCTGCTCCGTCATGGGAGTAAATTAAATTTCCATCTACGGATGCCTGACTGAGTATTATTTCAAAAGAGTTGAAAGACTTTGGCGAAAACTTCCCTGCTAATACAAATGGTATTGAATCTTTTACAACATAGATACCATTATCCAATAAATAAGGAAATGCCACTAAATCGTCTGGGGCTAATAAAAAATCAATTTGAAATTCGATTTCTCCATTTGGTATATTCCAAGCATTTTGGAAATAATAAAATGGATAGTTATAAACTTCACCTCGATAAAAATCGGTTTCYTCAATTACTTCATTGCGAATAATGGATGTTTTACTTTCAGGGGAAATATAAGAAGAGGTTTGTTCAAAAGTCTTTTTTTTTGAATACAATCTCTAAAAACTTTAAAATATTTGATTTACCGCTATTGTTATACCCATATAATAAGTTAATAGCGGTGAGGTTATTAAAATTAACGCTTATTAGGCTTTTAAAGTTATTGACAGTTACACTTGTGATTATCATATAAAGGTTTTTATTAGGTCATTTTGGATTTTCCTGAAGGAATCATTATCCAAAATCCCCAAGGTGTGATTTGTTAAAAGAATGACTTGAAATTTTAAAATTGAATCGAAAATATTTTTGCTAAATAAAGGATAATCTATATTTATTATTAAAGTATCTGAAATTATTTTGCATGCTGGAAAGAAATCGCTTTTATAATCCCACCGTTCTTCCTGTAATATATATTCTTCATCACCTATTTTGAGTCGTTTTTGTATCTCATTGATAGGCTTATAAATTGTAATTTCCTTTAATTCTTTATTGATAGTAATTGGATTTGCATTTAATTCAGTCCCTGTTTCCTCTTTAATCACAAACCCCCTCTTTTCCAAATTGAGAATTTGCTTTTGTATTGAGTTATTTGTTATTGAACTTATATCCTTAATTGAGTTGTTTTGTTGAATATTCACAACACCTT
>NZ_JBFUKX010000118.1:0-2326 GCF_056400605.1 Mucilaginibacter sp. P5_A4
GTAGGATAGCAATATTGATAAAATTACTACCGGTGAGCAGGAGGATGGCCATGCAGACAAAAAGCATGATGGCATTTTTACGGACCAGGAAATATATTACACCGAAAGCATTCAGTATAGCATTGGTAGTTGAAGTATCAAAGGTGATACCCTTTACATAATCGCCGGTGCTAATAAAATATTTCTGAAACTGCCCCTGGTAGGTATAGGGATTAATGGCATGGGTATCTAAAAATATAACAGCCAGGTTGCCTACAGAAAACGCAGCGTTTATGATAAAAAATACCAGGATGGTTTGGTGGATCACTGTCGGTTCATTTTGCTCAACAGCCAGTTTAACCTGGTGAATAGCTAAAATGCACAGCATCCAAAAGCAAATACCTGTTAAAAGCAAAACGGTATAATTTAAATAAGTATAGTTTCTGCCTATTAACCAATTGAAAACACCAATTGCAATAACCAAAGGATAAAAGAGGGGCAGCCGGGAATTCTTAAAACGGAAGCCGAATTTGAAATTGAATTGTAGTAAAGTAAAAAGGATGATTACCGGGATTTTAACGCTAAGCTTTACATTTAAAAACAAAAGCAAAAAGGCAAGGAGTTTCCAATCTACCTTGTTTTTTATCTTATTTAAATAAAAAGCTGCTTTGTCAATCAACATTTCCCTGGGTTTTCTTAAAGTCATTACGACCTGAAAATGGGATAGGTTGCCTGTATAAAATGCTAAAAACAGTTTATTTCATCAATAAAAAATTCTGATTAAGCTTTTGCAGTCATCGCGCCTGAGCTGCATGGTGATAAGCAAAGAAACAAAGTAAAACAGAACTGAAACCACGCCCGCCACCCACATATTTTGAAACAATGCTTTCGCTAAAAAGCCACTTAATAAAGCACATCCTGTGAAAAGGGTTAGCGTATAAAAAGCACCTTTAAGCCCAGCGTGTTTGTTTTTCGAAAAATAAAAAGCAGCCTGCACCAAACAAGCCAGCAAAAAGGCCATGGCGGCCCCTTCGTTTCTATAAATTGGTATCAGTAATAAATCGCCGGCAATATTTACACCAAATGTGATAAGAAAGGAGTGAAAGATCATTTTTAGCCGGTTTTGCACAAAAAAAATCGTCCACAAAAAATTATTAAAATACAACAGGGGCATACAAAGCGACAGGATAAATATCGTGTTGGTATTAACAGCTCCATATTTTCCGTGCGTAACCATATCAATTATGGGGTTCCAGCAAATATTCAGCAACAAACCTGTAAATGAGGCTATTATGAGTTCTATCCGAATAAGCAGCTTCAGATTCGTCGCAGACGGATCCCCGCTTTTAAATAATTTGGTGAACCTTGGGATTAAAAGGGGGGCTATTGCCAGTAAGGGCAAAGTGGAGATCTCGAATATTTTGTAGGCAAAGCTATATTCGGCAAGCTTCACCGCCGATACCATGAACCCGATAAACAACCAATCGAACCGGGCCAGTGCCGAGGTAATAAGTACCACACCAACCTGTGGTAACGACTCACGCAACAGCATTATATAGTCGACTTTATTCCAATGCGCAAACACGGGTATCTTTATATATCTCCTGAAAAGAAAAATACTAATTAGTAATTCGATGGTATCGCCGCATATAAAAACCCAAATGATAGAAGTGATATTAACCTGGTGTAAAAAAGCAAGGATAAGCAATACAACACCCCTTACAACATTTGATACCACTAACATATACGATAACAGTTTAAACCGCTCCATACCACTGGTAACCTGTTTTAACGGGGTGGAAAAGAAGATCATCAGCTTACCTGCACCTATCAACAGTATCAGCCAGTATAATTCGTCATCCTGAACAAAAAAAGCTTTACAGAGCATCAATAATCCATAAAAAAGGATCCCTGTAAAAACTACATGGAATACATAAAGTGGTAATACGGTTTGAGCATTATCGCCATGGGCCACTTTTTTTATAACAACCTGGTCGATACCAAAAGAGAGGATATTAAATGCAGATAGCAGCACAGCCAGGGCAAGGTTAACCTGGCCAAAACTGTCTTTGTTAAGATTTACCGAAAGGACATAAAATATAAATACGCCGAATAGCTGGTTTACAACCAGCTGCAACGTATTTGCCGAAAGATTGTATACCAGCTTTTTTTTCATGAACAGCTAACCAGTTTATTCAACATGGGCATCGGCTTTAAACTTGTAGCCCATAACCGGCGCATCATGCTGGTACAATGGTTTCTGCTTAATAGATTGCGCGGCTATACTAAGGTAATGATATTTTAGCCAGGTATTTTTAAATGCCATTTTTGCAATGGTAAAACCTTC
>NZ_JBFUKX010000119.1:0-2237 GCF_056400605.1 Mucilaginibacter sp. P5_A4
TTATAGTATTTTGGTTGTTTTAACAAATTGATATTTTTCTCTTTTATTTAATAAATAGCCGAATACTTTCAGATAAATTTTATAGAGTGGCCATAACCCTTTAATTATTGATTTATTTAAAATAATTAAAGGATAAACAAGAAACCAATACTGAGGAAATTTAGAATAAACAGCCGACAAGGATTGATGTAAATTACCATCATCAGAAAAGGAATGGTTTGTTGTTTTTATTCTGTATATCCAATAGGGAAAAGACTCAATTAATAACCTTACCCTGATTAAATTGAATATTCTTTTTGTTTTCGCATTAACATCAAATTCATTTAGAATTTTATTAATTTTTTCACCAAAAACTATAGATGCACTAAAACCTCCGCTATTGTCTGGCTGAACGCCTACTAAAGGCTGTACATGATATATATTAAATGGCTCACTCAATGAAGCCGTTAGTATAAATGGCAACTGCACTAAATTTGTGCCTGTATATTTATCAAAATTTATATTTTTAACATATTTTGAATTAACCACGTTTCCGGATATAAATGTTGAATTATGACTAACTTTATTATAAAACTGCGCATAATCATCTAACACCAGTATATCTGATTCAACAATCAGTTTGTTTGTTTTAATTACTTCCCAATTAAGGTATAATACACCAAATTCATTAACACCGTTAATGATCTTTAAAATAATGGCTATTGAATTTTCATAAAAAACATCATCATCTCCAAAAGCAACAACATATTTTCCATTAGCTCTTGTATAACATTGAGCAATGTTTCTGTCGACACCAATATTCTCCTTATTTGATATTAGGTTAATCTTTAATCCGCGGGCTATAAAATCTTCTATAACAGCTTTTGTATTATCTGTAGAAGCATTATTAGAAATAATGATCTCTACCTGATCATTAAAATCATTTCTCTGGTTAAAAAGGCACTCCAGTAACCTCTTCAAATAAGCTTCCCGGTTATAGGTAGGGATAGCTATTGTTAACAAATATGTATTCATACCAAGTGCCACTCTTTCCGCTTCTTAAAAAATATCCAACAAACCCATGGAAAACTAATGAAACAAATTATAGCGCTAAAACCAACAGTTATACCAATTACCCCATATAGTTTCCCAAATACCACAGTGGATATGCAAACAATTACACCTACAAATACTGAATTTAGCAACAGCGGTTCCTTTTTATGACATCTTAAATAAGTAGCTAAAGTATATATCACCTGATTTATTACAGACGCAATGCTCATGCAAACCAAAGGCACAAAAGCTAAAAACCTGTTTCCTACCGGAAATTTTATATATCTCAAAAATTCAACACAAAGAACAAAAAACAATATGATTATAATTTGTATACCCATTGACTGCTTAAATGCCTTTTTAAAACTAAAATCCAACTCCTGATATTGTTTTTTGGCTATTAAACCCGATAAAAGGGGAACTTTTGTATTTATCCAGCTCATTGATATAGATGCCACACCTGATAATGCTGCAATTGTCATCCCCATTTGCCCGGCAACCAGAGGCCCTTCGGTGGCAAACAGTATGGGGTTAAATAATTGAAAAATAAAATAGCCACTAATCCRACTTATGGCTATGCGCCATTGGTATGGGAAAATTTCACTTTTATAATTTATATCCCACTTGCTTTTAGCTGCCCATATACTTTTAAGATACTTTATATGGCAAGAAAATATTATTTGTATATAGTTAATACCAATAGCAAATAGTGAAGCTAAAGCACTGGAGTAAAGCTTAAAGCCTAAGAAAAAAAAGCAAAATAAAAATATGATGTAAAAACTTTTTTGTATCAAACGCACTTTAGCCATGTCTTTAACATAACCGAGCCCTTCAAAAAAAGCAAGTAAAGGATCAATAAACAAATTGAGTGACGTTGATAAGCACAATATAATCCATGGAGATTGCCATTGAATAATACCACTTTCAGCTTTACTATACTTAATAAAGAAGTAAAAACCCGCTGCTATCAAAACAAATAGTAAAATGATACTCACAATCCCGAACCATTTTACACAAAACCTTAGTAAAGATGAAATTCTTGATTTATGATACTCATCGCCTTCCAGTTCAAAATTATCACCCCATTTTAAAAAGGCAAATTCATACGCAGTATACTGGGTAATAATATTACTTAAGCCTAACTCGAAAAATATTTGTATAGCAATAATGCTTGCAAAAGTATAATAATACCCCTGCTCAACACC
>NZ_JBFUKX010000120.1:0-2162 GCF_056400605.1 Mucilaginibacter sp. P5_A4
ATGTACAAGTAATGTTTAACAGCTATATCGGCGATAAAGTGGTGCCAATAGCAGGTGACAATATCCCAACCCAAACGCGGCCTGCCACCAAGCAGGACAGCGCGGCGAACAACATGCCCAAACCTATACCAGGCATGTTTTATGTAGCTACCCAGGACACCAAAACGGGAAAACTGTTTCTTAAAGTAGTAAATGCAACAGGAAAGCCGCAGCAGGTTGATATCGATCTGAAGGGGGTTGGAAAACTTTCTCCCGAGGGTATTATCGTGGTCATAAAAGGTGATAAACCTGAAGATACTAATACGATCAGCGACCCGGTAAAAATAGTTCCGGTTACCTCCAAAATAAAAGTGGCAGGCGCTAAGTTTACAAGGACTTTCGATCCATATTCAGTAAGCATGCTTCAAATAAATACATTAACTAAATAATTAAAACCAGGTAAGCATACCAGGACAAAAAACCAAATGTGAATATGAGAAATGCGATTTACAGGTTATGGATAACGGCCTTAATTATCACGCTTATAGTGCCGCGTTTATATGCGCAAAAAGCCACTAATCCAATCATTTTTGCTGATGTTCCCGATATGTCTATGATCAGGGTTGGTAAAAATTATTATATGAGCAGTACAACGATGCACATGAATCCCGGGGTGCCTATTATGAAATCTACAGATCTTGTCAATTGGAAAATAATCAACTATGCCTATGATACTTTGGCAGATATGCCGGAGCTAAATTTGACAGAAGGTAAAAACACATACGGCAAGGGTTCATGGGCGAGCAGTCTGCGCTTCCATAAAGGTATGTATTATGTAACCACTTTTGCACAAACCACAGGTGAAACTTATATTTTTAAAACGAAAGATATAGAAAAAGGAAATTGGGAAAGAATTTCCTTTAAACCAGCGTATCATGACCATTCTCTGTTTTTTGATGATGATGGCAAAGCCTATTTAATTTATGATGCAGATAGACTAAAACTTGTTGAATTAAATGACGATCTGACGGGAGTTAGACCAGGCGTTCCGGTGAAAGTTATCATTGAAAACGCCCACGCACCAGCAGGAAACGACATGGGCATTGGCGCTGAAGGATCTCAATTATATAAAATAAATGGAAAATATTATCTATTTAATATTTGCGCCCCGCGCGGTAAAAACAGAACTGTAGTTATACATAGGGCAGATGATATCAACGGTCCTTGGGAAGGAAAAGTTGGCTTACAGGATAGAGGAATTGCTCAGGGTGGACTTATTGAGACGCCAGACGGACGCTGGTTTTCTTATCTCTTTCGCGATTTTGGTTCTGTTGGCCGAATTCCCTATCTGGTTCCTGTAAAGTGGGAAGACGGTTGGCCTGTATTAGGAGAAAACGGTAAAGCCCCGGATACATTAGATCTGCCAGCCAGTAAAGGTTTGATCCCAGGCATTGTTGCTTCGGACGAGTTTACCCGTAAAAAAGGCGAACGTGCATTACCACTGGTTTGGCAATGGAACCATAACCCGGATAATAGTTTGTGGTCTGTTACAGCCCGGAAAGGGTATTTACGGCTCACCACCGGCAGGATCGACACCGATTTCCTGGCGGCACGAAATTCATTGACACAACGCACTATCGGCCCGGTATGCTCCGGGACAGTTTCGCTCGACATTTCTAAAATGAAAGATGGTGATTTTGCGGGTTTGGGCCTTTTGCAAAAAAATTACGGATTGGCCGGTGTCAAAATAACAGGGAATAGCAAAGCTGTCTTAATGATCAATGCAAGTACCGGAAAACCTGTAGAAGCACAAAAAATCCCCTTAAACCAAAAGGTAATGTACTTTAAGGCGGAATGCAATTTTACAAGCAGAAAAGACGTGGCAGATTTTTTTTATAGCCTGGACGGGAAAACGTGGATAACATTGGGCAAACAATTAAAAATGGCTTATAGCATCCCGCATTTTATGGGCTATCGTTTTGCTTTGTTTAATTATGCTACAAAAAATATAGGGGGAGCGGCCGACTTTGACTTTTTTCATATAACAGATTCCATTTCCCCGGAAAAATAAAATTCAACCAGTTAAACAAATAAATAGGCATCCTGACATTAACAAGATGCAGTAAGCAAGAAATTGCTGATTTAAGCGTAAAACCAGTTATTACAAACACTAATAAGTCGTT
>NZ_JBFUKX010000121.1:0-2078 GCF_056400605.1 Mucilaginibacter sp. P5_A4
TTACTGCATATCAAACTATTTAAGATTCATTTTATACGCTATGATCCAAGTTAAAAGGAAGGCTATGCGCTTATTACCTTATAAAATTATATGGTTTGCCGATAAACCCAGCAAATGGAATTGTTTATACTGTTATTATAAGCAAAGTGCTTATTGCAACGAGGTTCCGGGATTTCGCAGGGAGTCTTTTTTTACAAAAACAATTAATATTGGTGCCCCCCAGTCAGTTTTCGAGGCAGATTTTGATCAAAATACCGCCTATGAAATCCGCAGGGCAATAAAAGATGGAGTTACAACAGCCTCCGAAACCGACATCAAACGCTTTATTGATTTCTACAATTTGTTTGCAGTAACAAAACAACTACCAAAGCTTAACCAGGATTTTTATAAACTTCAATCTTGCATGGTTATAACAAAAGCTATTTACAAAGATCAGGATATTGTTATGCATGCTTATTTGCTTGATGATACCTTAAAACGGGTTAGGTTATTGCATTCAGCATCCCTTTTCAGAAACGAAAAGGACAATCAGTTAAAAGCGGTAACCGGCAGGGCAAACAGGTTACTTCACTTTAATGACATGTGTTTTTTTAAACAGCATGGTTTTCAAGTATACGATATGGGGGGATATGCTCATGGTACATCAGATGAGGCTTTAAAGAGAATCAATCAATTTAAAGACAGTTTTGGGGGTGTTTTGATACAGGAAAGTGATTATTTGCCGGTATTGGGATCGGCACTCTTGTTTTTAAAAAAAATATTTTGAAGGATGAAACTACCCGACTCAATTATACATAAAATATTTTTTTTTGATAAATGGAATATTGGTTATGTTTTTCAGACCCCCGAAAATCTTATCCTCACCCAACAGCTAAATGGTGAAATTAAATGGCTTGAAGAAGATAATGCTGATTATGCGGCAGACCCTTTTGCTGTAAATCTAAATGGTCGTACGTATTTATATTATGAAGAACTTAAATTTTGGAAAGGCAAGGGAGAAATTATGATGATTGATTCCATGAGTTTTGACAATAAAAGAAAGGTAACCGGCATAACTGAACAACCAATGCACCTATCGTACCCTCACATGTTTGCCGCTGATAATAATTTGTATTGTATCCCTGAAACAGGAGCGGCAAAGGAGATTGCATTATACCAGGTTGATGTAGAAAACCCGTATAAGTTTAAGAAAATCAAAGTAATAGTAGCTGGCCATAAATTTGTTGATAGCTCAATAATATATTTTAAAAATAAATATTGGCTATTTACCAGTATATCCGGGAAGCACGGAGAACTTTATGTGTTTTATTCAAATACTTTAGAAGCTGAATTCAAAGCTCATAGCCTAAACCCAATTAGTGTTGCTTCAAATGTAAACAGATCCGCAGGCGGTTTATTTATTGTGGGGGAGAAATTGTACATGCCCAGCCAGAATTCTGAAAAACGGTATGGAGGTTCTGTTATGATAAATGAGATCACAACCATCACCGAAACAGATTTTCAATACAATACCGCTTTTGAACTATTGCCACAGTYKCCATATGATGAGGGGTTACAYACGATAAATTTTGTCGGCGACTTGCTTATTGTTGATGGCAGGCGTAAAGCATTTAGTGTTTTGGGGCTTTTTAAAAAGATGATCGGAAAAATGTGGAACCTTAATAAGCCTGGTAAATGCCTGATCAAAAAAATAAGTTAGTTTTTGTTTCAATGTCTGACAAAGCTAATGGCGCAGAAAGCATATTACTTATGGGGGCCCGCGCCAGTAATTCGCCAATGATTTTTTTAAAGAAATCAGCAGACGGCGGATTAAAAATTCCCGATGGGCATAGCTTTAAATTTGTAACCGATAAAAGCATGTTGATTGGTTTTTACGGACTTATAAAGTTATTAAACCCTTATCGAAAGGGGTATGTTATAATTAGCACTCATCCTTATTTAAACGCTTACCTGGGTTTTTTGAAACGGGTAGGTTACATAAAATCAAGGCTTATAGTTAGGGAGTGTACATCAGTTTTTACAAGATATAAAGGTTTAAAAAAATGGAGTTACCAGCTGGCATACCGGCTGGGTTATCC
>NZ_JBFUKX010000122.1:0-1976 GCF_056400605.1 Mucilaginibacter sp. P5_A4
GTATATACTCTTTAATTATATCCAATATGTAATCATAATGACTTTCATTCAAACCCGGCCAAACTCCTAACCAAAAGGATTGATTCATAATAATATCGGTATTAGCCAAATCACCAACCACACGATGGTTAATGTTGGCATAAGCTGGCTGACGCAATAAATTTCCCCCGAATAATAAACGTGTACCAATTTTTTTCTCTTCCAAATATTGAACAAGCATGTGTCTGTCTGCTGCATCACCCTCACGCAAGGTTAATAAAAATCCAAACCATGATGGATCGCTATGAGGTGTTGGTTCCGGTAAAATAAATATATCTTCCAGCTCTTTCATGCGCTCATACAAAGCCTTATAATTTTCCCGGCGGCGCTGCACAAAATGGTCTGCTTTTTTTAATTGGGACACTCCAAATGCTGCCTGCATATCAGTAACTTTTAAATTAAAGCCGATATGAGAATATGTGTATTTGTGATCATAGCCATAAGGCAACGAGCCCAGTTGCTGCGAAAATCGGCATCCACAAGTATTATCTTTGCCGGGCTCACAATAACAATCGCGGCCCCAATCCCTAAAACTTTCTGCAACTTTTGCCAATTCCGGATTGTTAATTAAAACAGCCCCCCCCTCACCCATGGTAATATGGTGTGCCGGATAAAATGAAAAGGTGGAAATATCACCAAAAGTGCCAGTTTTTTGACCTCTGTAAGTGGCGCCAAGTGAATCACAATCATCTTCAACCACCCATAAATTATATTTTTTGGCAACCCGCATTACCTCATCCAGGTTAAAGGGGTTTCCTAATGAGTGCGCTATCATAATGGCTTTCGTTTTTGGCGATACAGCAGTTTCAATATCCTCAGCCTTTACATTATGAGTAGCAATATCAACATCAACAAAAACAGGTATAGCACCAAATTGGATCATTGGGTTTACGGTAGTAGGAAAACCTGCTGCTACAGTAATAACTTCATCGCCAGGTTTTACCGCACGATCTCCCAGTTTAGTTGATGTTAACGCGTAAAAAGCCACCAGATTGGCCGATGAGCCTGAATTGACCAACAATGCTTTAGGTGCACCAAAGTATTTTGCAAAATCATATTCAAATGAATTTGCAAAGCGCCCGGCCGTAAGCCAACCATCAAGCGCAGCATCCACGCCTAATAAAATATCATCTTCGTCCAAAACTTTACCGGTAACTGGAATATAATTTTGACCAGGTATTATAGTTTGGGTAGTTTTTATTTTAGCAATTTCTCTCAGACCTTTTTCGAGGTCGGCATTAATTATATTTTTTAACATATTTCTTTATGAGTACGTATATCAAATTAAGTACTTTCCATTTCTATCGGTTTTGCAAAAGGTTCCATTTCTGTTATGGGTTTACCAAATGCAATTTTAGGATAAGTGTTTGTATAAGGATCTATCATAACCTGCAACAACACAGGTTGAGCAAAATTTTCTTCATCCCACATCCACTTTACGGCATATTCCATCTCTTCTTCGGTAGTTATGGTACGCGCATTCATATCATAAGCTTTTGCAACCTTTTCAAAATCTGGTGCATTATATCCCCAATAAGTTGATTGATAGCGTGATTCAAAGTAACTATCCTGAAACTGACGAATCATTCCCAGATTTTTGTTATTCATAACTACTATTTTAACAGGTAGTTTATTACGAACAACGGTTTGCAGTTCCTGTATATTTATTTGCATGCATCCGTCGCCGGCAATTACTACAACAGGAGCCCTATCCAACGCAAAACACGCACCGATTGCTGCCGGTAAGGCATAGCCCATAGCTCCCATACCGCCAGAAGTTAGGAACAACTGGTCTTTTGATATTTCTATAGATTGCGCTGCCCACATTTGGTGGCTACCTACATCGGCAACGTAGCATTTAGCCTTAGTTGAATTTTGTGATAGCGTATGAATAAAGCAGTTCGGGTTGATACCAATTGGTTCAAGCTCTTTTACAT
>NZ_JBFUKX010000123.1:0-1754 GCF_056400605.1 Mucilaginibacter sp. P5_A4
CAATTACCTTAAGCGTATAAAATTGCATAATTTTCAATCATTTTCAACTATCTTAGAAAGAATCTTCCTAAAAATAAGTGCTATAATACAAATAAAACCACCAGCAAATATCCCTATTACCAGCCCTTTAATCTTTGTTACTTTATCAACCGCTAAAGGCAGCACAGGGCTATCAATTAATTGAATTAACGGCGTTTCCTGCCTCAGAGACATTTTTGTAACTTCAAGGTTCTTTACAATCTCGGCATATATAGCTGTGCTTGCCTGAACGTCAACCTGCTTCTTTTGCGATGTAACTCTCAATATTTGTAATGCAGGGTTGGGGTTAGGCGCTGCATCCATTGCGGATGCTACTCCGGTTATTGAATTATTCAATAACCTTTTTACACTATCCGCCTGGTACTGTAAAACACGAATATTCTGATCGCTCTTTTTGGTTTTTGTTTGCGTGTAGAAACGATTAACATTTTCAACGAGTTTAATGTTAAATTCCCGGGCAAATAGCTCATCCTTACTTATAACATCAACCTTTATGATACTTGTTTTTTTGTCAGGCTTAGTAACTGTAAGTATTTGTTTATTAAATATTTTAACAAGGTCAGAAATTATACTATCCTGTTTACGATTAAAATGATCAGGATTCCCTGTAAATGAAATATTGCCAATATTATCTCTTTTCCTCCAAATATCCTTTAACTTATTAAACTCAATATACCGGTCAATTAATAGCTGTTTTTTATCATTAAATGTAGCGGTACTTAGTAAAGCCTTTTCAATCATTAAACGGGATTTGTAAAGTTCTAAAATATTATCACTTTGAAATATCCCTCCTCCACTATTCATACCACCTAAGTCAACACCTGCAATTGAAGCAAGCCCGGCATATTGACTTAGGCCTCCGGATTTATTTCCGTCATCTAAAACAAATGTGCATGATGATGTATACTCGGGCTTTTTAAATATAGAATATGCTATCCCTAAAACGCCTCCCAAGATACCTGCAATGAAAATTATCAGCCATTTAGATTTTAAATAGCCGATAACTGATTTTATTTTTTTTATTAACTCCTTTACTGATATTTCATCAGTTTTTTCAATACCCATATAACTTGAATACAAATTAAAATTCTAAGTTTATTTATTCAAACTCAATATCCCCAAAATAATAGCCCCTAACGATGCTAACCCTGTAGTATATCCTAAAATCAACTGACCTGTATTGTTTTTACTTTCCGCCTTTTTAGGAACATATATTTCGCTTCCGGGCTTTACTGAAGGATGGATATTGAAAAACAAAAACTTCCGTGTGCCTTTTACGGTTCCGTTGGCGTATACTACATAAGCTCCCCTTCTTAATGCGTCGGGCCCATATCCACCAGCATTAGATACAAAGCCATTAAATGATTTTGAACCGTCATAAACCACCGCACTTGGATAAAGCACCTGGCCGTTTACACGAACGATTTGTTGTTKTTTAGGAACCCTTAAAACGTCACCGTCCTCCAAAAGCAGGTCGATTTTTGATCCGGGAGATTTCAGGATTTTGGTAAGATCAATACCTACATAATTATTTCGCTGCTGGGTATCTGCTGCTGTGTTAGTAGAATCCTTATAGGCTCTTTTAAGCCTGCTAAACTGGGCGGTGCGTTCAAGAGCAAGTGCTGTAGTATCTGCTTTATTTTTATCAACACCCAATATGGCAATGTTTTCTCTTTTTAACGATCCTCCCTCAACATCTGCCGATGCAGTAAGGC
>NZ_JBFUKX010000124.1:0-1740 GCF_056400605.1 Mucilaginibacter sp. P5_A4
GAGGGCACTGAAAAAGTCCTTTAAAAATTAGAGGATAAAAGGAGTAGAGAAGCTTGGTTTTTCTACTCCTTTTTCATTATCTTAAAGTCGAATTAGAACGGCTTTTAGATGTTAGCTCAACAACAACAAATCCAATTCAGCGTGTTTTCGGGATTATATGACTTGATCGTTCCCAAAGACAATCTTCTTCGGAAGATCAACGAGTTAATAGATTTCAATTTTATCTACAAAGAACTCGTTGACAAATATTGTGCTACTAATGGGCGTACAGCAGAGAGTCCTGTCCGCATGTTCAAATACCTGTTATTAAAAACGATCTATACGGTTTCGGATGTTGATGTCGTTGAACGTTCGCGATATGATATGTCTTTCAAATATTTCCTTGAGATGTCACCCGAGCAGGATGTTATCGACCCCAGTTCATTGACAAAGTTCCGAAAGCTGCGGTTGAAAGATGCAGACCTGTTGAACCTATTGATCAGTAAAACTGTTTCTATAGCTATTGAAAAGGGCATTATCCGCTCCAGATCAATCATTGTTGATGCTACTCATTCTCTTTCGCGATCCAATCCATACTCAGCATTGGAGGTATTGAGAGAGCGTTCAAAACTACTTCGAAAAGCGGTTTACGCTATAGATGAGGATATGAAGGAACAGATGCCAAAAAAGAATGATTCGGATGACCTGGAAAAGGAGCTGGCTTATTGTAAAGAACTTGAAAAGCATATTGAATCTGACCAAACGCTAAGTTTGATCCCTGCGGTTAAAGAAAAACTGAACTTGCTGAAGGAGACAGTAGAAGATACGCGGGAAAACTACACGCTCTCAAAAGACAGGGATGCCAAAACCGGCCATAAATCAGCCGACAGCTCATTTTTTGGTTACAAAACTCATCTGGCCATGACGGAAGAGCGTATCATTACAGCGGCTGTGGTTACCTCCGGAGAAAAGGGAGACGGCCCGGAACTTCCTAAGCTTTTAGAGATGAGTCATGGAAACGGAATCGAAGTAGATACCATAATCGGCGATTCAGCATACTCAGGGAGAGAAAATCTTGAACTAACAGGCGAACAGGATATAAAAGTCGTGGCCAGGCTGAACCCCTCAATAGCGCAGGGTTTCAGAAAAGATGAAGACATGTTTGATTACAATAAGGACGCTGGGATGTTTGTGTGCCCGGCGGGTCATTTGGCGATTAGAAAGGCACGTGGAGGAAAAAAGAATGTTGGAGGAAACCAGGTAGATACGTATTTCTTTGATATTGAAAGATGTAAAATCTGTCCACTGAGGGAGAATTGCTATAAGCCCGGCGCAAAGACCAAGACCTATTCTGTAAGCATTAAATCAGATGCACATCTACAGCAGGTGGCTTTTCAGGAAACGGACTTTTATAAAGAAAAAGCAAAACACCGGTATAAGATCGAAGCAAAAAACAATGAGTTGAAAAACGTCCACGGCTACAAGCGGGCAGTATCTTATGGGATTGAAAACATGCAGATGCAGGGAGCATTGGCAATATTCACAGTCAACCTGAAAAGAATCATCAAACTGACCAGCTAAAGACGCAAAAGCAAGAAATCTTAGGCTGAAACGCTCTTGCTTTGCCATCATTGGACACCCGTTCATCTTCGAGCGCATCAGGAAATATATAGGAAATAAAAAAGCGATTTAATAAAAGATGCTCCTTTATTAAATCGCTTTTTAGTAATGCTCATTAAGAGTTACTTTTTCAGTGCCCTC
>NZ_JBFUKX010000125.1:0-1628 GCF_056400605.1 Mucilaginibacter sp. P5_A4
GTATTGTATGGCAGGGATGTACACCCGTATTTACGGATATAGATCCTGAGACATTTAATATCGATCCGACGAAAATAGAAGCTGCTATTACCCCAAAAACCTCAGCTATCCTGGCAACACATGTTTTTGGAAACCCCTGTGATATTGATGCAATACAAAAAATTGCTGATAAGCATGGATTAAAGGTTATTTATGATGCTGCCCATTGTTTTGGCACCTTTTATAATAACAGATCGGTGTTTGAATATGGAGACATTAGTACAACCAGTTTTCATTCAACCAAATTATTTCATACGATTGAAGGGGGAGGGGTATTTACACAGGATCCGGAGCTTTTAAGAAAAATGGCGCTGATGCGTAATTTTGGTTATTCGGGGGTTGATAGTTTTTCTGAAGCGGGTATCAACGCTAAAAATTGTGAATTTCATGCGGCAATGGGCCTGTGTAACTTACGCCATGCAGATGAAATACTAAAAAAAAGGAAGTATTTATCTGAACAGTATATGCTGCGTTTGACTAACCTCGACGTAAAATTTCAGAAAATAGAGAACAAACAAGATTATAACCATGCATATTTCCCGGTGCTTTTTAGCACTGAGGGTTTGATGCAAGATAGTAAAGCAAAGCTGGAACTGGCGCAAATATATTGTAGAAGGTATTTTTACCCATCGCTATCAACATTGCCCTATGTAAATAATATAGAAATGCCTGTTTGCGATTCGGTTGCCTCAAGAATTGTATGCCTCCCCTTATACCATACTTTAACATTACCAGATCTTGATCTTATTTGTAGGTTATTGCTAAGGACTCAAAATTTTGACGAGGCGGGTCAACAGAAACAAAAACACTTTGGAAATATAATAGCCGACAAAATTGAATTGGAAATTAATGAAAAAAACGGCACGATATGAAGGATGCAGAAATAACAGTTAGCATTTGTTGTATCACTTATAACCATGAAAAGTTTATTTCCCAGGCTATTAACAGCTTTATGATACAGCAAACAAACTTTAAATTTGAAATTATAGTGGGTGATGATAGTTCCACCGATAATACACTCAAAATTGTCAGGCTGTTTTCAAATAAATATCCTGGCAAAATAAAAATTGTTTCATCCCCTCAAAATATGGGGATCCATCATAATTTAATTAATTGCAGCAAATTATGTAACGGGAAATATATAGCTCTTTGTGAAGGGGATGACTTTTGGACTGATCMTCATAAACTGCAAAAGCAGGTCGATTTCTTAGAAAACAACCCCGACTACGTTATATGCTGCCATTATACCCGGGTGATAAATGCCGATAATAGAACACTTTATGTAAATCCGAAGCCGGTAYCATTAATTCATACCTACCACGATTTACTTGCAGGCAAACAGGAAGAAACAAAAACGGCAACTGTTTTATACCGAAATATACCAGATCTGTATAATCTGTTTTCAACTCCCTGGTTTTTTAATTGTTATGCCGGCGATAAAATTTTTAAACTTTTTGCAACACACCATACCGGCAAAAAAATATATGTGATGCCCGAGATTATGAGCTGTTATCGTAACCATGAAGGTGGCATATGGAGCATGATCAATACAAAAATAAGGATGGAAAGAATGATAAGTGACTTTAACC
>NZ_JBFUKX010000126.1:0-1571 GCF_056400605.1 Mucilaginibacter sp. P5_A4
ATGAACCACTTTTTAAATAAAACACTGACGTTTATTTTAACAAGTATATTATTAGTAGCCAGCGTAATATTGATACCCAATTTTTTGGTTAAAAAATTGTCGAGGTTTAATATTGATAAGGGCTACAAAATTGTGCTGTTCGGACATTCGCACTCTGAGTGTGCTTTTAATGATTCTTTAATATCAGGTTTTAAAAATCTGTCTCACTCAGCAGAGCCTTACTTTTATACTTACCAAAAAGTTAAAAAGGTAATTTCTCAAAACAACCAGGTAGAAACCATTTTGATTGAGTTTTCAAATAATCAAATTGACACAAAAATGGATGAATGGACGTGGGGTTATAAATATATGTCGAACATGTTTCCACAATACGCATCGTTTATGGATCCATCAGATTTAGAACTGCTATTTGATAAAAACCCAAAAGATTTTATAAATTGTGTTTCCATTTTAACCCGCCAGAATATATTCAGAGTTGCTTCCTTAAACTATAACTTCAGTAGCAATATTGGTGGCTATTTAAAAATTAATAATCCTAAACCCCTGGAAATTAAGAATACACCTTCAWTCCTCCGTAATGAAACAACATCAGAACATACTAAGCTTTCGATGACCAACCTTAAATATCTTCGTAAGATAATTGATTATTGCCATCAAAAGCACAAAAAAGTATTTTTGGTAAGAAGCCCCCAGCATAAAGGTTACGAATTCATGAAAAATGAAAAGGTTTTCATGACGATTAAGAAATTATATTTTCAGGATGTTGAGTTTTTAGACTTCAACAATTTTCCCTTAAATGATGATGAATTTGCAGATCTGGGCCATTTAAATTTTAAGGGGGCATCGAAGTTTTCAGGATATGTTAACAGGATGATCGATTCTGGAATCTTAGTACCCGGTAACAAGCAGGTATTTATAAATGCGGTTATTCCGATTGGAGATCATTTTGTACATGGCGTAAAATAGAACTGATTTAAACAGCCTGGTTCACACTCATTTGTTATTGGCGATAGTGGCATAATCTTTTAAAGAATTTATTCGTATGCTTATATTCAATAGATCATGAAAACAGTCCTCATCATTGAAGATAATAACGATATCAGGGAGAGGATTACCAGTGTTTTGGGATTTAACGGTTATATGGTACTACAAGCAGAAAACGGCAGTAAAGGTGTGGAGCTGGCACAATTAAAAAAGCCCGATCTTATTCTTTGCGCTATAATGATGCCCGGAATGGATGGCTATGAGGTATTAAACCTGCTGCACAGACAGTCAGAAACATCCCGCATTCCCTTTATTTTTCTAACGGCAAGGGCCGAACAAACAGACTTTAGAAAAGGAATGGAAATAGGAGCGGATGATTTTCTGGTTGAGCCCTTTGATGATCTGGAGTTATTGCATGCTCTTGAAAGTCGGTTTTATAAAAAAGAAATACTTGAACATTATTATATTAAATCTTTCTTAAGTCTGGAAAAACTAACTGCAGGAAATAAAAACGGAAAGGCAGATCTGAAAACCGTAATTGCTGGCCGTAAAATTAAACAGGTAAAAAAAAAACAGATCCTTTACTA
>NZ_JBFUKX010000127.1:0-1547 GCF_056400605.1 Mucilaginibacter sp. P5_A4
CATTTGAGCAAATGCACTTACAATAAGATCTATTTTTTTATAAGGCACAAATCTTGAACAAGTAACATAGTAGTCTTTTTTTTCATAAACAGGTAAAAAATCCTCAGTTGCAACGTTAGGATATATAACAGTACTTTCTCTGCCGTAAATTTTCTGTATGCGTTTACCTATATACTTTGAATTAGCAATGAAATGATCTACCCGATTTGTACTAATAATATCCCATTGTCTTATACGGTGTAGCAGATACTTTGCAATAAAGCCTTTTATCCCTTTATTTAATCCAGTTTCCTTTAAATACTGGTGATGCAAATCCCAGGCATACCTTATAGGCGAGTGACAATAGCAAATATGCACTTGATTTGAATTGGTTAAAACACCTTTTGCTACAGCATGGGAAGAGGAAATGATAAGATCATAACCTGACAAGTCAAATTGTTCAATAGCTAAGGGGAACAAGGGTAAATATGAGCGGTATTTATTTCTCGCAAATGGAAGATTTTGAATAAAGGAGGTTGTTACCCTATGCCCCGAAAGTTTCAGCGTTTTTATGGTCTCATCCCGTGCAACGAGTGTATAAATATCTGCATCAGGGAAAAGTGATGCAATTTCTTTAAAAACGTTTTCGGAGCCTCCTATAACAGTAAGCCATTCATGTACTAATGCAACTTTCAAATTCTAATTATTTAATAACATTATGTAGTTAATCAATTGTTTAGCAGAGGTATCCCAACTAAACCTATTTATATTTTGTTTACCTCTTATAATAAGATCATTACGCAAAGCTTCATTTTTAACCAGCATACTTATCCCCTTTGAAATATCCTCTGCCGACTGCGGATTTACGTAAACACTGGCATCACCACAAACCTCACGCAAACTTTCAATATCAGAAACTACAGCAGGACACCCGTAAGCCATTGCCTCTAACGGCGGGATTCCAAAACCCTCATACAAACTTGGGTAAACAAATATTAATGCGTTTGTATACAACCTTGCGAGTTCTCCATCATCCACCCTACCTAAAAAAACAATGTCATCATGCGTTCTTAGCTCATTGTTATCGCCGTTGTTAAAAATAGTATTCACGTCGCCGGCAATTATAAGTTTATAATCCTTATCGGTTATAAGTTTGAATGCGGCAATTAAACTTGAAAGATTTTTTCTTTTGTCAATTGATCCCACAACCAGGATATATCTGCCATGATCTGTTCCGTAAGGGGCTGGAGTTTCAAGACTCGACACGCTATTGTAAATTACCTTAATATTTTCAGAATTAATATGAAGATGTTTTACAATTTCTTTTTTTGAAAATTGGCTTACGGTGAAAATCAGTTTCGCCTTTTGACTGATACGCGGTATTAAAAATTTGTAGAACCTGACAAATTTTTCACTAAACCATTCGGGATTAATAAGAAAAGAAACGTCATGTATTGTTATAACCTGGTTTTTATATAATAAAGGGGCCACATTACATAAATTAATAAGTAACGGCTTACTTGATTTAACAAGAAATAATGGCAAATCTACCTGTTCCCATATTATTC
>NZ_JBFUKX010000128.1:0-1538 GCF_056400605.1 Mucilaginibacter sp. P5_A4
GATTTGGTTTCAACTGGATTCCCGTACAGTTATCAGAGGTTGAACCTAAAACAAAAAACACATGGACTTTTAACTACCATCCCGAAACCTGCACAAATAAAGGCTTTCGTGATCTTGAAATTTTTATGGCAAGGTACCATGAGAATTTTGTTTCTCTTGATGATTTATCATTTGGGAACTATACATGGAAAGAAAGCATTATGGAAAAGTATTGCATTTACAAACGTCTTGTACGCGATTTTATCGATAGTATAGTCGCCATTTTCGAAAAAATACCCGCCTGATTTTCTTTGAGTCTTCAATCCGGGTTATTATCGATTTTATAAAATCTAACTAAACCTTTCATTTATTTAATATAACACCATGAAAATTCCTTTTTCACCACCCTATATTGATCAATCGGTTATCAATGAAGTTGTTAATACGCTTAATTCAAAATGGATTACTACCGGGCCAAAGGTAGCAGCACTTGAAAATGAGATGGTAGAATTTACTTCATCAGATGCGGCCATATGTGTTAATTCATGGACATCGGGCGCTATACTGATGCTAAAGTGGTTTGGGGTAAAAGAAGGTGATGAGGTTATTATACCGGCTTATACTTATTGTGCTACGGCCTTGTGTGTATTACATTGCGGTGCCATACCGGTGATGGTTGATGTTGATAATGATTTTTGCATATCACCTAAAGCAGTACTCAAAGCAATAACTTCCAAAACAAAAGCAATAATTGCCGTTGATTTTGCCGGATGGCCCTGCAATTATGATGAGTTAAACAAGATAATTTGCAAGCCCGAAATAAATGACCTGTTTATAGCCGCATCTCACAAACAAGAAGCTTTAGGCAGGATACTTTTAATTGCAGATGCTGCTCATTCGCTGGGTGCAACAATAAACGGTGTTGCAGCTGCAAAAAAAAGTGATATAACTATATTTTCTTTTCATGCAGTTAAAAATATAACAACAGCCGAGGGGGGGTGCATATGTTTAAATCTGCCGCCGAATTTTGATACAGCTGTAGAATTGCGTTATTTAAAAATGTACACACTAAACGGGCAAACAAAAGATGCTTTTTCCAAATCAACAGGAGGGGGCTGGAAATATGATATTCTTTTCCAGGGGCTGAAAATCAATATGCCGGATATTTGTGCTGCAATTGGATTAGCACAGATTAAGAAATATCTATCAGAGCTTCTGCCGCTACGAAAACTGATTGCATTAAAGTATTGTAAGGGCTTCAGAAAAATGAACTGGTTTATTGCCCCAACGTTAATGGATGGCAATCGCGAATCATCATACCACCTTTTTGCATTGAGAATTAAAGGTATATCGGAGTTTCAACGCGACAATATCATTGATGATATTACGAGTAAGGGTGTAGCCGTTAATGTTCATTTTATACCATTACCTATGTTGACTTTGTTTAAAGACTTAGGTTATCAAATAAATGATTATCCATCTGCTTATTTACAATACGCCAATGAAATCTCGTTACCAATTTACCCGCAACTTCAAAATGATGAGATTGATTTTATTAT
>NZ_JBFUKX010000129.1:0-1520 GCF_056400605.1 Mucilaginibacter sp. P5_A4
ATATTTGAGGGACTAAAGCCAAAAGTATTTGGCGCCGATATTTTTAAAAATAAAAACAGCTCATTTGAGCCCAACCTTAAACTTGCCACACCGTTAAATTATATTGTTGGCCCTAATGATCAGCTAAACGTTAGCGTTTATGGTAATTCACTGGTAAATTGGAAGCTTGATGTTTCGCCCGAGGGAAGTATCAATATACCGGGGATAGGTATTTTAAACGTAGGTGGCAAAACAATTGAGCAAGCTACATCATTAATAAAAAGTAAGCTCGCAGCTAATAATTATGCTATAGGCCGCGGTTCAAATGTTCAGGTAACGCTTGGCAATATTCGTAGTATCCATGTAATTATTATAGGCCAAGTTACAAAACCGGGCACCTACACACTGCCATCGCTGGCCACGGTTTTTAATGCGTTATATACAGCAGGCGGCCCAACCGAAAACGGTAGCTTAAGGCAAATAGAGGTCATCCGGAACAACCGTATCATAAGGCATCTTGATGTTTACGATTTCCTGGTGAAAGGCGATCAAAAGAATAACATTTCTTTGCAAGATCAGGATATAGTTCGGGTTCCCACTTTCAGAACAAGGGTTGAGCTTGCCGGGCAGGTTAAAATTCCGGCATTATTTGAGGTTTTACCTGGCGAAACCCTTGATAATATATTAACCTATGCGGGGGGCTTTACAGATAGCGCCTATACGGCACGTATTAAGGTTTCGCAAATAAGCGACCAGCAAAGAAAAATAACGGATGTATTGGAGGCTGACTACAAAAACTACATTCCTTTAAGAGGCGATAAGTACACAATTGAATCTATTATTAACCGGTTTGAAAATAGGGTTGCTATTAATGGAGCTGTATTTAAACCCGGAGATTATGAATTACAAAGTGGTTTAACATTATATCAACTAATAGAAAAGGCTGCCGGCTTAAAAGAAGATGCCTTTACAGAGAGGGGAACAATTACCCGGCTGAAGCCCGATAACAGTACCGAGATAATAGGATTTAATGTAAAGGATGTTATCAATAAAGCTGTAAGCATACCGCTGCAGCGTGAAGACATAGTAAACATTTCTTCGATATTTGATCTGCGCGATAAGTATACAGTTACTATTAATGGTAGTATAAGAAAGCCAGGAAAGTTTGCTTTTTCTGAAAACATGAAAGTAGAGGATCTGATTTTAAAAGCCGGTGGATTTGCAGAGGGGGCAAGTACAAAGCGAATTGAAGTGGCCCGAAGGAAAACTGATGCCGATCCTTCTTCCAAAAGCAGCGCTGTTGCACAGGTTTTTACCGTTAACATTGATGGCCCGTTAAAGCCCAATGATGCTAATTTTGTACTCAATCCATTTGATATAGTTTCTGTATACAGCTTACCAGGCTTTGAAAAACAAAAGACAGTAAAAGTTGAAGGGGAAGTTTTATACCCGGGGTCGTATACTATAAAAAACAAAAACGAGAAAATATCAGACCTGGTTGCCCGTGCCGGCGGCCTTACTGCATCGGCAGATGTTGAGGG
>NZ_JBFUKX010000130.1:0-1494 GCF_056400605.1 Mucilaginibacter sp. P5_A4
CATTTAAACAAGCCGCATTTTTCAAATATTCCTTTTCATATAATCCCCCTATGAGTCTTTTTTTCCATGCATTATTATTCAATATCCATTTGTCAAGCATTCCCCTGGCTGATATAATATACGGCGTATCGTGCTTTTTACTAAATTGGAATGTCGCGAATGATAAATACATCCATATACATTGTGGATGAATGATATCAGGTTTAATTGCAGCCATTTTCTTCCCTATATTTGATGAAAAAGCAAATCCAGATGGGCCCGCAACGGCATAATCATCTAATGGCAATGGTTCATAAGCGGCTATATCCAATTCACTGTATTCGTCGCTATGAGCCAGCAACACCGGCTCAAGCCCTTTAATGTTAATCATTGATTGACCCAGATTCCTAACACTATTGTATAATCCTCCTGAATTTCGAGAATTTGTTCCGCTAACAAGTAATATTTTCATATGTATACATAAATTATCATCGAATTTCCGGTTTTAGTTCAGTCTTATAACGACTGCTCTTTCCCTTGATGTAAGGGATATACTTGTTTACTACGTAGATACAAATTATAAGAACTATCCAAAGCAAGCTATGTCGTAATAATAACGATATCAATGAATTGACATGAAACTTCTCAAACATTAATATCAGGTATATTTTCAAAGGTTGATGTATAGCAAGTATAACAAATGTGTTCAAACCCAAATAATTAAAGCAATATTTGAAAAATCCTAAATACCTTTTTGATGCAACTAAATGAGAAATTAAAAGGACAACGGCAATGCCCGAAAATGCGGATAAATTGGCATAAAAATAATTTCCTGTAACATTTTTAGCCATATCTAATTGCACAAAATTCAAATAGCAAAAGGTGATATTTATCAACAAAAACAGCAGTCCCAATAGCAACATGTAGAAATCAGGAATTATAATCAGTGTTTGCTTTATTTTTGGAAATGTCAGGTTTCCGATTCCATAATATAAAATGGCAGTAAATACAACCTCAAGTTTATATGGTGAATGAATATTGTAAAAACTTAATACATAACCGATGAATGAAAAACACAATATCGCTAAAAAAGTAGCCTTATTGTTTAAATTCTTTCTTAAAAAAAAATAACAGATTTCAGTGAAATACAACACCGGTATAAACCATAAGGCAAAACCTACCCAACCATATATTACGGTGTCTTTTAAATAAAGTAAAAAATGAGGCTCAATAAATGATATAGCAAACAAAACTATAATTGTGAAAAAAATATATGGTCGAAGAAGACTAATATTTCTCTTTTTAAAGAGATGGACGAAGTCAGGATATTTATCAATGGAAAACACTAAACCTGATAAGAAAAAAAATAATGGCATGTGAAAGGACCATATCCACCATCTAAATTTTAAAGGCCAACCTGAATGTCCCAGCACCACTAAAAATATGCCTATACCTTTTGCTAAGTCAACCCACTCAACTCTCTGCTTTACTTGAGCCAATTCAATAGTCTCGAAA
>NZ_JBFUKX010000131.1:0-1491 GCF_056400605.1 Mucilaginibacter sp. P5_A4
TGTCTCGTCCTGAAAAAAGTTTACACTTTTACTGATTAGTACGGTGTTTAGTTTACACTTTATTTTAGTCCTGAATAGGGTTTACCATTTTCTAAAGATAAAGAATAATTGTTGTGGCTTGCTTGTCGTGTTGGAATGTGGGAAACTCCTTCAGTTTTCCATATTTCAATGCGTTTTTCTTTTTTTGCTTCTTTTTTTCTTTTTGCAGCCTCCTTTCTTTTTGTTGAAAACTACGATACCGGGCTTTTGCGGGTTCTGTTAAACCAGCTCTTCCACCGGCGTTTGATCGGACCTGTTTGCTTGTGTGCCTTGTCGGGAGTCATCATATCGATACTGCTATGCGGCCTGACCCGGTTGTAGGTGTCGATTGCGGTTACTACAGACTGTTGTGCCTTTTTAATATCAGGATACACTCGCTCAAGCAATTCCTGTTTAAGTATGCCGTTTACTCTTTCTGCAATGGCATTATCTCTGGGATCACCGCTTTGTGTCATGCTGATATTGATAGTATCCGATTTTAATAAACTGATATAGCCGTCGGAGCAATATTGTGAGCCACGGTCTGAATGATGGATCAGAGGAGCATCGCTCAATCTGTTTTTAAGGGCCATTTTCAGCGCTATAACGGGACCATCTGCCGAGAGATCATTGTTCATACAAAAGCCTACCACCTTCCGGCTATAAGCATCCGTAACCAGGCTAAGATAAGCAAACGTGCTCTTTTCCAGATGTATATAAGTAATGTCACTCACCCATAGCTCATCTGCCCGGCTTAATTTGATGTTCCTGATCAGGTCAGGATACTTCTTCATCCAGTGATTGGAATCCGTTGTACGGGGTCGATTTCGTCTTCGTTTATTCAGCAGGCCGTTTGCCCGCAGCAGGTCAAAAAGCAGATCTCTGCCAATAGAAATCCGGTGATCTGCTATAAATGACTCCATCATTTCATATAGCTTCCGGCCACCAAGCCTGGGTTGAAGGATGCGGTGAAAAACAATCTGCCCGATCAGCAGATCCTCTTCCAATGCTTTTTTAACGAACGATTTTTGATATTGATAATACGCCTGTGGCGAATGACCAAGCAGTCTGCAAAGCTCACGAAGACCGCGTGAGCGGCTTTGCATTTTCATTTGGACGGCCTGGTGCCATGTTTTTTTCGCAGGTCAATGCCGAGCTCCTTGCTGGATATATCAATCATCAAATCCTGTAGTTCTATCTTTAAACGGGCTTTACGCAATTCCTCCTTCAGTAACTTTATGTCGTCTGGTAACGCTAACTCTTCCACTACCTCTGCTTTGATTACTGCCGGTTTTTTCTGCTTCTTTTGCTTTGACATCACCATCCGGTGGATCTGAGTGCGGGATATTCCATACTTTGATGCTAAAGTACGATAACTTAAATCGCCTACATTACGGTCTTCAAGAATCAATTTTGCTAATTTCTCATCCATGTTTGTTTACTTAATGTGTAAACCTATTTCAGGACAAGACA
>NZ_JBFUKX010000132.1:0-1482 GCF_056400605.1 Mucilaginibacter sp. P5_A4
ATCATACTATGGTGAAGGCGTACCCCGCTGTTTACTTGAAAGTATGGCAATGGGGCGGGCAATTATTACAAGTGATTCTGTTGGCTGCAGAGAAACAGTTGAACCTGTATCGCCTCAAAACGGATTTTTAATTCCTGTTAAAAACATACCAGCCCTTATGTCAAAAATGGAGTTTTATATAAATAACAGCAATGCTATTTATAACTATGGTTTAAATGGACTTGCATTAGCCCGAAAGAAATTTGACGTGAACCTGGTTAACCATGATATGTTAAGCATAATGAAGTTAAAATAACTGGAAATGAAAAAAATAATATAATCAAATGTTATGAAAAATCGATTGAATTATTATGAAAGAAACGTCACCGACTTCAGTAATACTATGCGCGAATATGGGTGGATTGTATACGAAAATGTAGTACATCCTGATTTTGTTTATACAATAAATAAGGATTTGACCGATGCATACATAAAAAGAAGAGCCATACAGGAAAGAAACGGCATAAGTGCCAATATGGACGGCACACTGCATCATTTACTGGAGAGAAGTAATTTCAGTCTTTCGTTTCTCCAAAATATGTACTGTGATGAAGAGATCACGCAATTTTTGGGTGGCAACTATATATTAAATGGGATGAATGCGGTTATTCATGCTAAATATGAGCATCCATACCTAAGCAACATGCACCGCGATGTGCGGACATTCATGAACGACACAAAATTACTGTTACAGATGATTGTTACACTCGATGATTTTACCTTAATAAACGGTGCAACTTATTTTCTTTCGGGATCACATAAATCAGCAATACGACCTGATGCAACGTACTTTTTTAATAATGCCGATAGGGCAATTGTACCTAAGGGAAGTATTATTTTGTTTGATTCGAATATTTGGCATGCTGCCGGCGAAAATACTACACTTGAGCCGCGTAGAGCATTAACAATAGGATTTACCAGACCGTTTTTAAAACAGCAAATGGATTATCCCCGGTTTTTAGGTTATGATTTTGTATCACACCTCAACTCCGAGTTGCGCCAGGTTATAGGGTACAATTCCCGTACACCTGAAAACCTAAATGAATTTTATCAACCGGCACATTTAAGGATGTACCAATGCGACCAGGGTTAACTTAAGTCTTAATTTATCCATCATCTAACTTACGGCTATGCAAAAAAATAAAACTCCTTTAAAATCCATTGGTGGATATTTAGAGCTCGAGTTACCCCATGGTAATGAATATTATCCAAATCTTATTCATTTAAATACCGGACGCAATGCTTTAGAGTATATACTAAGGCAAAAAGGATACACAAAAATATATATACCCTACTTTACTTGTGATGTTTTGCTTGAGCCTATCACAAAATTGGGTATTAAACATCAGTTTTACTCAATTGATAAGCAATTTGATCCGGTAATAGATTTTGATATTGAACCAGATGCATGCTTTCTGTACACCAATTATTTTGGAATTAAAC
>NZ_JBFUKX010000133.1:0-1481 GCF_056400605.1 Mucilaginibacter sp. P5_A4
GGTTACATAACCATATGCGAGATCTGAGGATACTTTTTAATAATGCAGTTGATTTTTATAATGATGAAGATTTAGAAAACATTGTTATCAAACATTACCCTTTTAAAAAATATAAACTGGTACAGGTTACGGAAAAAACTAAGAAAAAACTGACTGTAGCTCAGGTTAGAAAAATCAGAAATTGCGTGGTAAAGCCTAAAGGAAGAATGGAACTTGCAAAGGACCTTTTTATGCTTAGTTTTTATTTGTGCGGCATGAATGCGGTAGACTTATTTAAACTGGAGGGCAGTAGCATTGAATTAGATCGGGTTGATTACAATAGATCAAAAACACAGTCCAGAAGGAAGGATAAAGCTTTTATCAGTATTGATATTCCTGAAATAGCGGAACCATTATACGCCAAATATGCGGGAACATTACAGCTTCGGTATGCTTCCCATAAAACGCTTGACCGTGCGCTAAGTATAGGTATGCGGGCAATCGGGAAACTATTAAATATTCCTGAATTGGAATTTTACGATGCAAGACATGCTTTCGGTGATTGGGCGAGGAATATTTGTCGTTTTAACAAAGACGATGTTGGTTTGGCATTAAATCATAAAGATCAGAGTAATTCGATAACGGACTTTTATATTTCAAAAAGTTGGGCGATAATAGATGAGGTTCAAAAAAAAGTAATTAAGCTTTTATAGGGCTTATTTATTAGGGTTCGATCTCCTACGGGCTACTTAGATTATCAGATTCCACTTGTAAATTAGACACTTACAAGGTTTTTTTGTTTTTACTGTAAGTGGGCCTGTCAATAAAATTAGCTAAAATTTAGTTTATTATAGTAAAAATAATTCTGGCATTTAAATTTAGTTGGAGTTTATACCCGGCACTTTGTCATATTTTGAGTAAAAAAGTATGGCATAATAATAGAACCATTAGCTAGTCAGAATTACGAGGCCCTCCACGCATAAAGAAACAGATACGCTATGACAGCATACTACATCGATATATTGGGTGGTGTTATGTGGTCGTAATTCAAGCAGCAATATTGATTAGTGCAATTTTGTTATGTTCATATTTAAACGACGTAAAAATAGTTTACACATTGTCAACTTGCATAAACATTTTATAGATAAATTACTTAGAAATACAGCCGTGTATTATGTAAGCACTAATGCGCTAATTGTCCACCTAACCACATTGGTAGACAACATCGACCATGCAATTGATGAAGAAATGAAGAAGTGGCCACCTGGGTATAAGCCTATTGTTTGAAAATAATATAGCCCAAACAAAGAAAGCCTCTGTGGTGTAAGGGCGCCATTTTTCTTTAAGAGTTTTGGTAAAACTGATAGATATTAATCTTGTAAGCGACCCAGCGCAGCAGTAAGCGGCATGTAGGTAACTATACCTTCATATTCTTCAAAGAACACCAATATCTCAAACTCGGTGGATCCTTCTAACAAATACTCATAATCATAGTCTTGTAG
>NZ_JBFUKX010000134.1:0-1470 GCF_056400605.1 Mucilaginibacter sp. P5_A4
ATATTTATTTTGAAGATAAGCTGATAGGGTTGTTTTTCCTGCACAAGAGGGGCCGCATATAACAAATGCGACGGGCTCAAATAACTCTAATTGATTATAATKTGTATCTGACCTTAAATAGCCATTATTTTTTAAAAACTGAAACATATCTTTGAATGCATCAGCTCTAAAATCATGTTTATTAGCTATTTCAATTGATAATTTGCTCATTGGAGCTTTACTTCCATTGGGAACAAACCATTTGTTAAAAGTGAAGTTATTTAACCATGGATAAAGAGGTTGCGTTTTAATAGCAACTTCTTTGTCGATAATATTCCCACTTTTAGAACTAGTAAAAATTAAATATTTAGTTTTATACTTCTCTCTTAGTTTATTATTTAAAACTAAAACGACATCAGATCTGACTGTTACAGCTCTTTTGTTACCAGTTTCTTTTAGTTTTTTATCTACATCTGAAAATGTATTATCCTGCATCCAGTATTTCACATCTACTCCGGGATACTCTTTTTCCGTACTTAATGAATGAATTGTGACTGATGTGTCTTCAATGAAAAAAAGTTTTTCATCAGCATTTGCTGTATGTTTTTTAAATCTAATTATTGCATCATCAACACTTCTTTTAATCAACTCATTCCTATCATCAATTCTCGGTTCAATATACCCAATGCCGTAATTCTTTTTTTTTGAGATAATTACAGGATAATCGCGCGATAAGTATTTAGCATGTGCTAATTTTTCTTTACTAGATGTTATAAAAGTTAGTTCAAGCATCCTCTGTCGTAATTATTCGAGCTGAATTTATCGCAGATGATTGTATAAAGTCCCATTCAGGAATTTGACTTTGGGAGTTTTCTATAACTTCTTGTATGTTTTTTCCGATAAAAAACAAGCCCGGTCCTAAGCTACTCATTCCCACTAATACAGCTCCATTTCTATATAAAATACTTTCTATATTTTCAATTGCGATTCCATACAACGCCCTTTCAGATTTTTTCCATTGGCTCAATTGAATCTTTTTTACGCCTTGTTCAAATGATTGTAAATCATTCTCCTTAATACCTGCTAAAATCCCAAATAGAACATGATACAAGGTTTCATATATTTCTTCATTTGATAACAATGCTTTTTTTTCAAAGAAAGCTACTTCTGTATCCGAAATCGCGATAGGTTTACTTGGAAAGCAAATGCCAATTTCCCAATCTGGCATACTCCCCTCGCTTATCAAGAGGGACCGAATTGGATCTAATTCAACTGATGACGATGGCAAAAGCTTTTGGCCAATATTTCTTTGTCCAATATCAAATATATAACCACCTTGGAAATATGTTCTTATACCTATTCCCGATGTTCCACCTCTTCCCGACAATTCGGCAATTTCACCAAATGTATAGCTTCGTCCATTAGCAATGAACAGTCCTTCAATACAAGCCAGCCGAATTATTGTGCCAGATCCAAAACCTGAGTGAATAG
>NZ_JBFUKX010000135.1:0-1464 GCF_056400605.1 Mucilaginibacter sp. P5_A4
GGGTTCCTGAACCATAGATTAAAACGTTTTCTTTTATAATTTTATAACCAGGCTCATCAAAGTATTTAAAAACATCCTTAATTATTATACGCATTCCCATTAATAATGATGAGGATATAAAAAAGTTAATCAATAAAATATCCCCAAGTCCTTTAAGGCTAATTTTAAGGTAGGAAGCAAATAAAATATGATAAATTAACAGGAAGGCGGCATTGCTAACCAAAACAGCAACAAGTATGCGTAGCATGTCCCTGGTATTGGAATGCCTTATTATATGCGTATGGATACGCATGAACAGAAATATCAATATAGCGTTACTACAATAAAATGTAATATAGTAAATATTGCTTTCTTTAAAATCAAGTTTGTCTTTAAGGTAAAAAGACAGGCATAGTGCCAACAGGACGATCATAAGATCGGTTAACAGAATCAACCATCTTGAGTGGAATTTGTCCTGAAATATTAAATTTCTAATGTATATCATGTCCAATATTTATTTAAAAACATTAAAATTATGCATACCGGTATAGCGGAAAAAAATCTATCTCAGCACTTTCATTAATACCCTTTTCATCCAGTAAATTTTGATAGACTGTAGGATTAGCTATAAAACGCCAACTTTTAAAATCAATATGCTGATCTGAAAAGGCTGATTTCCAATCAAAAAGCTTATCCTCTTTATAACCCAGACCTCCACCAAGGTTATAATACCTCATTCCTTCTATCCTGCCAATTTGTGTAATTTCATCAACCAGGAATTTTGTTGGACTTTGTTGCAGATATTCGGCACGCGTGCCAACCAGATGCGCCTGGATAATGCCATTGGTAAATGTTATTATTGTACTTGACATAACCGTATCGCCGTCATAAACCATCAGGATGCGGGCATCATATTCACTGGTATTGCATAGGTTTGAAAAGTATCTATCGTTAAACAAATACTGGTTGGATGCCCCTAACCGCTTCATACTTTCTGTATAAATTTCAACAAAAGTTGCTAATGCGGCCGGCCCCTTTTCTTCCTCAACCCTAAACCCTTTTTTCCAGGCGTGCCTTATTGCGTCCATGGCACTTTGCCGGTATCTTTGGCGTTGCTGTTCTATACTTTCCGAAAGATCTATTATCACTGTTTTTCCGTTTTCATGCACACCGCCAAATTTATTTAGCAGACACTGCTGATTATAGAATGGGTGCATACGGGTAAATACCGATATGTAGTTCTCTTCAGAAAGAAAAGCGAGAAAGGCTTTTTTAAAATTTTCCATGAAGGAATTGCCCAAGCGATCTATTTTTTTGTTTGAAACAGGTCCCGAAAAACCATAAACACAGCTCAGATCATAATACCCCGATCCTGGAATTTCCCGTTTAAGTAAAGGAAAAGCGATATAATTATCCTGCTCCTGGTAAACAAATAAAACCGGACTACCAGTTGTTTCCAACGAATGGTAATGCCATGTATGATAA
>NZ_JBFUKX010000136.1:0-1428 GCF_056400605.1 Mucilaginibacter sp. P5_A4
ACTCACCCCGAGACGAGGCTACGCCCGTCTGCCCCTCCTATGTTTGTTGTCATAATATAAGCAAATAAATTTGCATTATAAAGTGAGGAGGAATGAGAGCAGAGTTTGCCCCAAACAACCCATTGGTATGTTGAGAGAGAGATACTGCCTCATTTCTTTTTACCCTTTAGCGTTTGAACAGAATGTAAGGAATATTGCATAGCGATATATCCAGGATATCCGGCAGGAGAAAAAACGAAGTAGGGTTTTCACTTTAATATTTACTCATATTAAAAAAAGTGATGACAAACATTTTAAAACAGGTAGTAGGAATTGACGTAGCACAAAACGAGTTGGTGGTATCTTTAGGACGGATGGACCAGTCAACTGAAAAGGAGATTTATGCATTTAAGCAATTTGCTAACAAACCGTCAGGCTTTAAGGCCCTTGAGTCCTGGGTTAAACAAAGAACAAATAAGGAGATTGGGATACGTTATGTAATGGAGGCGACAGGTGTTTACCACGAGAAGCTTGCTTATCACTTATCAGATCAGGGATATGAAGTAAGTATAGTACTGCCTAACAAGATCAGTAATTATATGCGAAGCCTTGATCTGAAAACGACTACTGATAAAACAGCATCACAAGCCATTTGTCAGTTTGGGTTGGAACGAAAGTATGAAATCTGGCAACAGCCTAAGAAGATCTATCGGGACTTAAAACAGCTTACACGTGAACGGGATCAGATAATTGCCGAACGTACAGTAAGTAAAAACCAGTTGCATGCAGAACAAGTGGAGGCATTTCCAAATGAAAAAAGCCTCATTCGACTTAAGCAGCGTATCGGATTATGCAATACACAGGAGAAGGAGATCAGGCTGGATATAGCAGAAATAATAAAACAGGATAAAGAATTGACTGCAAGGATAAACAATGCTGCCACAGCACCCGGAATAGGCAAGCTCACAGTAGTAATAACGATAGCTGAAACAAACGGGTTTGACCKGGTAAAGAATAAAAAGCAACTTACCAGCTATAGTGGTTTGGATGTGGAGGAAAAAGAATCTGGCACATCAGTAAAAAAGAAACCGAAGATATCAAAGAAGGGTAACCGACACCTGCGAAAGGCTATGCATATGCCAGCTTTAACAGCCATAAGAGTAGATAATCGCTTTAAGGCCATATATGCAAGGCTTGTATCTAAACACGGAATTAAAATGAAAGCGGCCGTAGCTGTTCAAAGAAGACTATTAGAATTGATCTATACTTTGTGGACCACGAATAAGCCTTACAATGAAAACCACGTACATCAATCTGTTCAAAATGCTCAGGCCACATAAATGGGTTAGGGCAGCCATCAACGATGAACTGCCCTAAACAGGCTGGCATAAAGCCGCCTTAATAAAACAAAATTAAAAATTATTTGATAATTAACACAGAATCTCTCTC
>NZ_JBFUKX010000137.1:0-1323 GCF_056400605.1 Mucilaginibacter sp. P5_A4
TGCATCTGATCATAACTTATAAATTGCAAATTTGTACGAAAGGACCTTATTTGTTCAGCAACCCTTGACCGTGGCTTATTAACGACTATCAAAGAGCTTGCATCATCAGATTGCGAAATCTCCGCAATGATTGGCGTTTTTGTTAATTTTTCAATGTCAGACTTCTTTTGAACCCTAAAATTAAGAGCTTCAATTATATAAATTATTAAAATAGGCAATAATACACCACCCAAGAAAAAAATAATATAAATTACTTTTTTGACTGGTTTTATAGGTACTGAACCGCCTTTTGCTATATCAATCGTACGGCTATCAGAAACTGTTGAGGCTAGTGTTATTGCCATCTCCTCACGCTTTTGAAGTAAATAAGTGAATAAGTTATTTTTGATATCTTGTTGTCTCATCACATCGAGTAAGCCGCGCTCCTTAGTTGGAACATTTTTTATTATAGACAAATATTTCTTACTTTGAATATCTAGTTTGCTTTTTGAAATTTCCAGGCCGCTTTTAACATTTTCTACCGTATGTAAGAGCGTTTCTCTTAAAGATTTGATCTGATCGTTTATTGAACTAAGTACTGGATTAGTTTCAGGAATAGTTCTCAATAAACTTTGCTTTTTAACCTGCGCTTCACCAAGTTGTTGTACCAAAGCAAGCAAAGTTGGATCATCTATTCCCATCATAGCAGGCAAACGAGCTAGATCATTATTATTTTGCTTTAAATAACTCTCTAAGTTATTTATACTACCAAACTCAAGATTGATCTTTGAACGCTGCGCATCGTTATCCTGAACAGTTTGCAAGAATATCTGAGATTCTGCCGTAATGTCTGTTATATTATTAGAGGATTTATAATCTTGAACATTTTTTTCAACCGAGCTCAATTCTAAGGCAATTGCATCCAACCTTTCTTTTATAAATGAAAGCTGTGCAGATGTTGTTTGATTTTTGTCTTCAATAGCAGCCTGATTATATACATTCACCAATGTATTTAAAACATCTTTACCTCTTTGAGGTACTGCATCCTGCAGCGTAATTATCAGAACTGTTGCATCTTTACTTGCTGGATCAATATTTAAATTGCTAATGTAATGCTGTGCTATATCTGACGTTTCGTAAAAATCAACATAAATTTCAGATTTTTTATATGTCGTTACGTTTTGAGGTGTTACCAGAATTAAACCTGCCTCGGTTTGCACAGGATGATTAAATGGAATTTTCACGCCATTAAACTCAAATTCATTTTTTACTAATTTAGCAACCCAGCTCTTACTAAAACCCAATTTAGATGGTTTGAGTAACTCTATTTTGAAAGGTATATTC
>NZ_JBFUKX010000138.1:0-1316 GCF_056400605.1 Mucilaginibacter sp. P5_A4
CTCGTATTATAGGTCTACGATATATCCAAATTTTATTTAAAAGAGTTGTTTTTAGGCGACTCTTTTATAGTTCTCCACATAGGTTTCACCTCTTTTCACTAAAGAGAACATTCTAAGGATCAACTTGAATTTTACATTGTTAAGCACTAGCGAGTAATCTTTTCTTTTGAGTAAGCGTTCTGCGTATGCACGAATTTCAGGGTCATGAATGACGGCCGTTTTAGCGGCCTGATTAAGCTCCTGTTTAAGTTCTTTATTTGCCATATGACTTACCCTGTTTTTTCCTTTGATACTGGTTCCTGATTTATGCTCAAATGGGATTACACCTACAAATACGGCGTACTGCCGGGCATTTTCAAAGCTGGTGAAATTCTCTGTGTAGACCAATGTCATCCAGGCGTTTACCGGACCTATTCCTTTGATACTGGTCAATATTCTGTAATTTTGATATATGGATGCGTCCGCCTTGATCAGGGCCATGATCTCAGCTTCTATCTCCTGGATATATTGTTCGTCCTGTTTTATCTTTTTATTACCTATCCGGATAATCGTATCCTTTTTATTTACCTCGTACATGTACTCCCGTTCTTTGACAGTAGCTGTAAAACCGGCCTTATCCCTAACCAATCTTTTCCTGAAGGAGAGTAGTTGTTTAAGCTTTAATATGTTATCATTCAATGGTTTGGATAATTTCAGACGCTTGATCTTTTCTTCTCCATATTGCCCGATCCTGAATGAATCAACCTTGTCGTTCTTTCCACGGGTCATGCCCATCGATCTTTTGATCTCCAACCCTGAGATCCGACAAAAATCGATCTGATGGGCCGTACAAAACTGTAAAAATCGATATTCATAACCTCCGGTATATTCCAGGACAACCAGGCTTTCGTCGAGATCGATCTCATGGCTTTTACACCACTTTTTTAATGCACTAAATCCTTTACTGCTGTTTTCAGTTTGAATGTGCAGAAGACGTTCTGCACAACTAATGTCCAGGGTGCGTTTTGAAACATCGACCCCCAGAATAACATTGTAAGCTTCCATACGTTTATCTTTTAATTAGCATTAAAAGATTGCCTTTTGCCAATAACCTTTGATGGTACAAAGAAAGTATTATAGCTGGGCCTTGGGCAATCATAAAAGGCAGGGAACTAATACGAGTTTAAGTCCTTTAGACTAGCAATGACAAAAGTTCACCCTGCCTTTTACAATAACGTTTTCCACAAAGTTTTTAGTTCTTAACACCCCCCTGCACCCCCCATTCTAACAACAGCAATCTTTATTGTTTTTTCTTTTGTTAGACCAAAGGCAATGAC
>NZ_JBFUKX010000139.1:0-1301 GCF_056400605.1 Mucilaginibacter sp. P5_A4
CCTAAATGCTCCTTACCAATAAGGCTCAGTTTCTTGTCAATAACCAGTGTTTCTATATACTGACAAATAATTTGGAGTTGAAACGACTCTATTTTTTGTTTCCCGCCTTTTGTTAAAAAGTTCAGTATACTATCTAACGCTTCGTCTGTAACATCAAACGGGTTCGAAAAAAAATCTTGTTGCCGCTTGTAAGCTGGTTTCAGGATAGCTTCTTCGGCTTGTGTGGCGTCTAATGCGGTTAGTTCAAAAGTCTTGTGGTAAATATTGGGGATAAAGTCTTTTAAGCTGTTAAGCAGGCTCATTTTATCTCCGCGAATGGACATGAGCAGTTTAATGTTCAAAGGTTCATAAAGTAACTTCAAATCAACATTGTTGATAGCATCGGGGTTACTTAATGTTTTACTTTCAATGGCAGTTCTGAATTTTTGCGGAACATTTACATATAGTACTTCGGCCAGTTGCCTTTTAAATTCAGTAATTTCGGTTTCCGGGTAAGTAAACAGCTCTTCAAACTGATCAAGTACTATGAGTATGTTTTTTTTATGTGTTTTTACCTGGAGTGATTTCAGGATATGCCAAAGCTGTTCATCCTCAACATCTCCAACAAGTTGAGTGGTAAACGAAGTGTCATCTTTTTTAATCCGTACTTTTTCAAGTAAAGTTTCAATTGGTGTAATTTTGTTTTCAGACTTCCATGCACCAAACCGTATATTTATTATTTCATAATTGCCGGTAGCTTCTAAAATAGGGCTTAATCCGGCATTTAGTATTGAGCTTTTTCCTAAACCGGATTTTGAATAAAGCAAAACTAATTGTTCAACATTAATGAGTTTAAACAGTGCAGCAATATCGCTGTCGCGCCCAAAAAAAAGATTTTTGTCTTCTTTTAGAAATGGTTTTACCCCTGGGTATCTGTATCCTAAACTCATTGCTTTTTAATTAAATGTGTTATAAAATAGGCTTACGGGAATTGTTTATAGAAGAGATAAAATTTAAAATGCTACTGATAATGTTGGTAACTTCACTTTCTATAGCTGCCGGCTCCATCATTCCGTTGTTTTTTCTATACTCTAAGCGGTTAAACTTTAAGTTTAAAAAAGTTAGTGTATCATTTAAATCATTTAAATCGACATCGTCATTCACAATATCCCATAATGATTTAAATACCTCGGCAATTTTATCTTGTCCAATCAGGAATCTTACTTTATCAAATTCGGACAATTCCGGCTGTTTTGCCTCTTCCTTCCTTAGTAAATTTTCAGCCAAACAATTTTCACATAATGTTTCAATGAATTTTTCTA
>NZ_JBFUKX010000140.1:0-1300 GCF_056400605.1 Mucilaginibacter sp. P5_A4
CGGGTAAGCTGCAAAGAATAAGCTTCTATACTATCGTGATCAAAAATGAAAAATATATCATCCAAACTATACCTGATGATATCATCCAGCAGGATAATAAATTTAAGGTTATTGGTTTCGGGCAGTACCACAAACCTCGATAGCGTATCCGGAAACTCGATAAGCGCGAATCTTGTTTTTTTATTTTTGGTGAGCTTTACAAAAAAGTAAATAGCCCTGTCGCGTAATTCGGGCAGCGGCATACCATCATCAAGCATAATGGGTACCAGCGTAGCCAGCAATTTTTCCCTGAAATAGTTTTTAACAAAGCTCCCCCTGGATACGTTCAGTTGTTTATCGTTCAGGATAAAAATCTTTTCTTCGGCAAGCTGTTTTACTATAATATTCTCATACAGGTTATTGAACTTTCGTTCCTGCTTTACCACGATATTTTTTATCTGGTTGAGGAGTTTTTTAGGGTTAAAACCTAAAAGCTCCTTTGATTTTTCGTTTAAAGCGGCAAGGCGGCTCATGGTGGCTACCCGTACCCGGTAAAACTCATCCAGGTTGGACGAAAATATGGCTAAAAACCTTACACGCTCAATTAATGGAACGGTTGGATCGGCAGCTTCCTGCAAAACTCTGTCGTTAAAATATAACCAGCTTATTTCCCTGTTAATTAATGGTGCCTGTTTATCCATAAAATTTAGTGCCCGCGGGCCACATTTACAAAACTGCTTATTTATTTGTTAACTTAATATTAACTCATCAGCATTTAACATGTTTTTATTGATTATTATTTACTTACTTTATGTAAACAAATTAATTTAACATCCTGTGTAAATGTTTACAATACATTAGTTTTGTAAACATTTATAAACCAATTTACTTATGCCAACATTTGATATAGTAAGCAAGATAGACGGCCAAACACTTGATAACGCTATCAATACTGCCAAAAAAGAAATACTTAACCGCTACGATTTTAACGACTCGAAAAGCACTATCGACCTGGATAAAAAAACCAACGAGATAACCATTGTTACCGAGAACGATATGCGCCTTAAAGCCATCCAGGATTCTATTATAGGCCGCATGGTAAAGCAACACCTGGACCCTAACGCGCTTGATTTTGGTAAAGACCAATATGCGGCGGGCAATTTGATACGTAAAGAGATTAAAGTTAAGGAAGGTATAGATAAAGAAACCTCTAAAAAGCTTGTCAAAAAGATAAAGGATAGCGGCCTAAAGGTTCAGGCATCTATCATGGACGACCAGGTGCGTGTACAGGGCAAAAAGATAGATGACCTGCAGGCAGTGA
>NZ_JBFUKX010000141.1:0-1295 GCF_056400605.1 Mucilaginibacter sp. P5_A4
CCTGCAGGCAGTGATCAGTCTTTGCCGCAGCGATAATTTCGGCCAGCCCCTGCAATTTATTAACATGCGCGATTAATTCCCATCAAAGCTTAAAGCAGCAGGATCAAAAAAAAAGACATAAAAAAAGAGGCTGATCATGATTTATGATACAGCCTCATCTTTTAATAACAATAATGTTTTAGAGTTTTCACTCCAACAAACACCGGTTTCAATAAATATCTAAATTGAATTAACCCTGACCTGGTTGGTACATTCTTTTTTCAACTGGTTGATAATATTCCTGTAGGTTTTCGGGGATCCTTGCATTATATCCCAAAACCTGTCTTAAATGCGCATCCAGTCCCTCACCAAACTCATAACCTAATGCTCTGGGGTAATCAAGTTGCTGTTTAACAAACGGACGGGTAAAGGCCATAGTTAACGTCCGTCTTTTTTCATTTGTATAGTTCTTTCCGGCGGCATGCCACAGGTTGGAGTCAAACAAAATAATGCTTCCTTTTTTTGCAGTGGCGCGGTCGGCAGTCCTGTAAAAATAATCATCATCAGGCTTATCTTCCTGTTTATGAGAGCCTGAAAGAAAATAGGTTGCTCCGTTTTCGAGTGTAAAATCATCCAAAACAATCATCATTTGGATCATTATTTTAAAATCGCCTGTAAAACTTCGTATGTCTCTGTGGATATTTTGAACATAAGGTTTGTCATCCTTTAAATTGATTACCGCTCCTAATGAATTTAAGATGTAGTTGCCTTTTAAAAAATGTCTTATCTCATTTTCACAATATTTTTGCTCAAGAAATTTCAAGGTGAAAATATCTCTTTCTACAAGATGGTGAAGTGTTCCGTTCATGTTAGCACCTATTCCATTTGCAACCTGGATTGCGCGCCGTACTTCGTATGCCTTCACTAATGAGGTTGTAATTTCTTCAATAAAATCAGCACTCATTGCATCTTCGTAAATAATCCAGCCATAATCTGACATTATTTGATCAAAAGTATCCAGGTTAGCTTCCGAATATGTGAATTTATTTTTCATGTTAATTTATTTTTTTAAGATTAATTTAAACAGTTGAAGCTGGTATATTGGGGATACATCCATCCGTTTTTCTTTTAGGTTGACGGTATGAGGGGAAATAATTAGGTTCGGCATTAGCCTCCACACCCGCCTTTAAAACAAGTTCGTTGTAAATAGCAGCATCATTGATATAACACCAGATGCGATCCTTTACCTGCAGATCTGAGAAATATCTTTTGAACATAAAAAGAGAATCTTCCCTGCCACCTACCCCGCCTCCAAG
>NZ_JBFUKX010000142.1:0-1243 GCF_056400605.1 Mucilaginibacter sp. P5_A4
CCCGCCGGCATGCAAGGTATTGAATATGCAAATCCCGGATGTACGTTTCATCCGGGATTTTGTATTTTTAGCGTATGAGCCGCAATTATAAATTCAGAAATCCCGAAGGATTATATTTTGTAAGTTTTGCAACCGTTTTTTGGGTAGCCGTTTTTTAAAGCTGCAATATTTTGATTGCCCTAACACAGTGCCGTCCTAAAGACATTGCGCATACTTAGCATGCGGGTCAAAAGGCAAGAGCCTTGCGACAGCAGGATGCACTTGCGGTATCTGCAGCGACGGATATTTTCCCTTCAGCTACGCTAAAAATGAATGGAACTACTATTATGCAATATAACCAGCCTTCTTTTCCTGGTACGCATACTGCTCCCATTGTTGGAACATCAAGTCCATCTTCCGGATCGCTACCTTTAAGAGATTTTTCTTATTATCCATCTCAGTTTTATAAACGTTAAGTTATGTTTAAGATTAGCTTTTTTAATACCACGTGCTATCTGTTCGTAAAGTATATCGCATTCCTTATTATACTTGCATTTATCGGAAATCGATTTAAAGATACAGTCATAGATCATGCAGAAACAACTTCAGAATTGATCAAACTTACCTTAGGGTACGTCTTATACGTTCTATTTTATACGGTAGTGCTGATGTTGATTTTTTGTACTCCGTTCTATTATATTCTTTTAATAAAGAACGGGCTTAATTGCTTGTTTTTATTAATTGTGCTTTATGTTTTAGAATTTTTAATCTACTGGTATTTTTTCTCACCATCGGATATTCTACCAGCCGTTTACAATGCAATTACAGGAATGGTCTTTATAAACTTGTTCTTCTATAAACAAATAATAGTAAAATTTAGCAAGTAATATGTAAGCTTAAATATCGAAGCCCCCCTTGGCTAGCGCACGGGCACTGACAGGTGAACGCCATGCAAGGTATTGAATTTGCAAATCCCGGATGTACGTTTCCTCCGCAATTTTTTGTACCCAAATGTCGCGTAAAGGATAGAAACGGATACCGGCCAAAGTGGCTAATGCCTTGTGCAGTATGAGTGGATAGGTACTGTCTTAGAAAACAAATAAATTTTCATAAAAATTAGATTAATTTTGTTGTTTAATGAGAGCTTCTTTTAGATGTTCATCAAGTGTAGCCCCAGGCATTGCCGGGGCTATTATTTTTTTAGTGTGATCGAATTTGGCGTCGTATTTTTCGTTTTTCTTCCACAAGTAATACATCATTACCA
>NZ_JBFUKX010000143.1:0-1237 GCF_056400605.1 Mucilaginibacter sp. P5_A4
ACGTTAGATTTTGGAGATCCAAACATTGATGCATTGTCAAAACAAATACTTCAGGAATATTCGGGTAAAAAGTTAAGCGCAAAATCCCTTTTTGAGCAACATCATATTAGTAATAATTGGGGAAGCAGGCATTATATAGGTGCCTTAAGAGATTTGCATAAACGAGAGAAAGTAAAAACTAGCTTTACAGATAATATAGACCATAAAATGGCAGTACTATTAACAGATCAATGTATTTTAGATTTTAATTAATGTCAAAATCATCAATAGAATGGACCGAAATGACCTGGAATCCAACCACAGGTTGCGACAAACTTTCTGCAGGCTGTAAATTTTGCTATGCGGAAGTAATGACAAAAAGATTAAAGGGGATGGGGCAAGAAAAGTATAGTGAAGGATTTAAAATTCGAATACATCCAGCAACGTTACTTGTCCCATATACTTGGAAAAAACCTCAGTTGGTTTTCGTTAATTCTATGAGCGATCTTTTCCACAAGGAAGTGCCACTAGAGTATATAAAAAGTGTTTTTAAAGTAATGAACGATACACCCCAACACACCTATCAAGTGTTAACAAAAAGGGGCGATGTTCTCGAAAATTATGCCCCTTTCTTAAAATTTACGCCTAATATATGGATGGGTGTAAGTGTTGAGGATGAGCGAGTTATAAGTAGGATAGATCATTTAAGGAAAATTGATGCTTATGTACGATTTCTTTCTTTAGAACCGTTAATAAGTAACTTACCTAATTTAAATTTAACTGGGATACATTGGGTTATTGTGGGAGGAGAAAGCGGATTTAGCGCAAGACCTATGGAATTAGAATGGGTTGAAGATATACGCCTACAGTGTGAAGCCGCGAATGTTCCTTTCTTTTTCAAGCAATGGGGTGGGAAAAATAAAAAAGCGGCAGGTAGGCTACTCAATGGTAGAACATATGACAGCATGCCACATGAGATTAGATAAAATTTCCGTCATTGCTGACGCACGCGTGTCGTGGCTGTTGCACAACTCAGTCGCGAAAGAACACACGCGTTTTATAGTTATTTGATACGCTGAGATTTGAATATTTAAGAACTTGCTTCCGAGATTTGTTGAATTGTAATATTAGAATAAAGGCGGTCGAACTTCGAAATTTTAAGCTTTGTAATTTTTTCCCTTGGTTGTGCACAGCCAAGGGACGCTTGCACCAGCGGAGGAGTCCAAAACTTCCAGGAATTCCCGCATAGTAAAAACAC
>NZ_JBFUKX010000144.1:0-1130 GCF_056400605.1 Mucilaginibacter sp. P5_A4
CTTTTCCGTCATCATCAAAAAACAAGGAGTGATCACCCAGGTCGGGGGCAAATGACCTGGCTTTCCATGGGCCTTTTTCGATATTTTTAGTACTGTAAATGTGCATTTTGCCGGTATTTGCAGAAAATGTGCTTACATAATAGGTGCCATTATGGAAACGGATAGAACTTGCCCACGAACCCTCCCCATACATATTTTTGCCATTTGTAAGATTTGTTGCATCAATATTTGCTAAAGTATCGTACGCATAACCCACCGTCTTCCAGTTCACCAGGTCGTTCGACTTCATAATCGGTACACCGGGACTCATGTGCATCGTTGTGCTGCTCATGTAATAGCTATTGCCTACACGTTCTATTGATATGTCTGGTACATCTGCGTAAATAATGGGATTAGTGGCTTTTTGCGCGTATAAACACGGCACTATAAGCGTGATAATTAAGGCCGTCATCCATAACCTGTAAATCGCATTTCTCATATTCACATTTTGTTTTTTTTGTCCTGGTATTCTTAACTGGTTTCAATTATTTAGTTAATGTATTTATTTGAAGCATGCTTACTGAATATGGATCGAAAGTCCTGGTAAATTTAGCGCCGGCCACTTTTATTTTGGAGGTAACCGGAACTATTTTTACCGGATCGCTGATCGTGTTGGTATCTTCGGGTTTATCACCTTTTATGACCACGATAATACCCTCGGGAGCAAGCTTTCCGGCCCCCTTTAAATCAATATCAACCTGTTGCGGCTTTCCTGTTGCATTTACTACTTTAAGGAACAGTTTTCCCGTTTTGGTGTCCTTGGTAGCTACATAAAACATGCCTGGTATAGGTTTGGGCATGTTGTTCGCCGCGCTGTCCTGTTTGGTAGCAGGTCTTGTTTGGGTGGGGATATTTGCGCCCGCTACAGGAACCACTTTATTGCCGATATAGCTATTAAACATTACTTGTACATAGTACGAGGGCGAACCAAAACTTGTCAATGCATCATAGCCTATCAGGTTTGATTCCCATTGCCATGCTTTCGGCACGGTTGCGGTAGCCTTGTTTACATTTGCAAGTAAAGGCGCATAACATGAGCGGATAACGAGGTCCGAATTTCGTTCCATACCTGTCATCCACGCGGCATCACC
>NZ_JBFUKX010000145.1:0-1122 GCF_056400605.1 Mucilaginibacter sp. P5_A4
GGTAGGCACTACAGATCATTTCACCGGATCTGTAAGCTTTTCTGCAACCAGTGTACAGCAACGCGTAACGTTAAGTGACAGCCATGCCTCTTATAAAGTAAACAATATAGCTGCAACATCAGGTACAGCCACAACAGTGGCACTTAACGCTACAGGTACCACCGATATTAATATTGTAGTAACAGCCGAAGATGGCATTGCTACCCGCACTTACACCGTAACTGTGAGTAAGAACGGATCATCAGATGCAGCCCTTGCATCACTATCTGTGAGTGGGGCGATATTGACCAGAGTAGGCAACACAGATAATTTCACTGGATCTGTAAGTCCTTCTGCAGTCAGTATACAGCAACGTTTAACGTTAAGTGACAGTCATGCAACTGTTACAGTAAACAATATAGCTGCAACACTAGGGACGGCTACAATAGTGGCACTTAACGCTATAGGTACAACCGATATTGCCATTGTGGTTACAGCTGAAGATGGCATTACCAGCCGTATTTATAAAATTACTTTGAGCAAGAATGGCTCATCAGATGCAGCCCTTACATCACTGTCTGTAAGCGGGGCGATATTAACAAGGGTAGGCACTACAGATCATTACACCACATCTGTAGGTTTTTCTGCAACCAGTGTACAACAGCGCGCAACTTTGAGTGACAGTCATGCAACTTTTACAGTAAATAATATAGCTGCGACACCGGGGATAGTAACCACAGTGCCGCTTAACACTACAGGTACCACCGATATTAACGTTGTGGTAACGGCCGAAGATGGTATTGCCACCCGTACTTACACCGTAACCGTGAGTAAGAACGGCTCATCAGATGCAGCCCTTACATCACTGTCTGTAAGCGGGGCTATATTAACAAGGGTAGGCACTACAGATCATTTCACCGGATCTGTAAGCTTTTCTGCAACCAGTGTACAGCAACGCGTAACGTTAAGTGACAGCCATGCCTCTTATAAAGTAAACAATATAGCTGCAACATCAGGTACAGCCACAACAGTGGCACTTAACGCTACAGGTACCACCGATATTAATATTGTAGTAACAGCCGAAGATGGCATTGCTACCCGCACTTACACCGTAACTGTGAGTAAGAACGGATCATCAGATGC
>NZ_JBFUKX010000146.1:0-1108 GCF_056400605.1 Mucilaginibacter sp. P5_A4
CCTCCAGATAAGAAGGAAATTACCAAAAAAATTACCGCTCGATACCTCAATACATCGTTTTTCGCACCTCATAAAAAGTATTGATTTTGGTATAGAAGCAGCTTATTCAGATTTTAAAGACAACAATAAGGATCTGGATAATAATGACATTAGGACAATGTCGACGGTGACCCGAAAAATTCTATCGAGTATTGATTATGATGAATGCGCCAAAATCAGGGAACGGAATTTTCACTTTTTACACAAACATCTACAGGAATATAACCTGTTGAAATTTGAGATCCCCGAGAATTGCGCCCCTATGGCTTACCCCTTTTTATATGATGATAGCCATTTAAAAGTTCATTTAATACAAAAAAAAATATTTGTTGCTACCTATTGGCCAAACGTTTTTAAATGGACTGAAAAAGGAATGTTTGAAAATCAACTTGCCCGTTGCTTGGTGCCCTTGCCAATAGATCAACGGTATAACCTACAGGATATGTTTTATATGTTAAATATTTTACGCCTATTTTTATGACAATATCAGTTTACATACGACCCCTTGTCATAGAAGATGCATTAGTATCATATGCATGGCGAAATGACCCATTAATATGGATTTACACTGGCTATAAACCAACCAGCTACATAAGCGTCGAGGCAGAGACCAAGTGGTTACAGGCTCAGTTGAATAAGCCAAACCAGGCAAGATTTGCAATTTGTGTTAAAGAGCTTAATACATACATAGGTAACGTGCAATTGTTGGATATTACCGAACATGATGCTGAGTTGCATCTTTTTATTGGCAACAAGCTTTACTGGGGTAAAGGTATAGGTTACCAGGCAACTGTTCAAATGATACGATATGGTTTTTTGGTTAAAGAATTGGATCTCATTTATTTAAAGGTCCATCCCRCAAATATATCAGCGCTGTCAGTTTATGAAAAGGCCGGTTTTGAAATTACCGGTAAACAAAATGATCTCATTTGCATGAGCATTACAAAAAGCAAATTCGTTACCCTCGAAAATCTGAAATTATAGTTACCCGGTAAACTTACAATAGAATTATGACAAGAATATTTTCCATCCACGATAAGCGGGAATGGACATTTTACGTCCGTAACGC
>NZ_JBFUKX010000147.1:0-1094 GCF_056400605.1 Mucilaginibacter sp. P5_A4
AGTTTAATGATATCTACTATTCCCTTTCTATATCCTGTATTGCCGGCAAATAATAGTTTAATCTCTTTATTCTTTTGAGGGTACTTGTCTTCTATAATATGTTTTATCGTGTTTTTATCGCCGCTTGGGCTATATCCATAATTGACAACATGGATTTTTTTAACATCAACGTTTCCATCTTTTATTAATTCGGCTTTAACATACTCAGACGGAACAATTATCTTCTCAGCAAAAAACCACTCTTTTCTCTCACGTTCTTGTAGAATAAGGCATTGCTCAATTTCCTTTTTATTATCAATGCCATACTTTTCAGAAAACAGGTTCCACATTGCTATTTGAGAGCTTCGAGGAGCAACGCATTGTTCAAGATAACCCTTCCAGCCTCGTTCAGCTCCCCACTCTAAAAATTCCATGCTGGATGTATCAAAACCGTAATACTTTCCCGGAGGCTTATTATTAGCATACGTGATTAAACGTTTCCCCAATCTTTTATTAGCATATGTATAAGCATTGATATTTGATGAATATTTTTGTAGTACTCTCATCGTTAATGCCCCTGTCCAATCATAAGAAACTTTATTCAAAGGAAAACCAGCATCATATTTTCTCAATTTAACCGATAATTTTTCACCCAAAATCGGAATCTTATGCCAAAAACTATCTTTAGAAAAATAAGTGTCAATAACTATCTGATCCAATAAACCCGCCTTAAAAATATACCTGGCAGCATTAAAGTTTCTCGATCCTATTAGTCCCAATAAAAAATTTGACATAGTAGCTCAGTATATAATATTTAACAATGTATTTTAAGCTTAATCTTAAATAGTTATAGATTGTCTGTAAGAAAAATCAGCTCTTTTTACTTGTGAATAAATTTTACAGGTATAATATACGAGTAAGTACAAAACAAGAAACGTAGGAATAGTCATCATCGAATCGTATACAACATATAAAATAAAGGTTGAAAAGAACGAATAAAACATTACGGCCATTAGATCTGTCCTACCAATTGCCATCACAAATAATTTTTTGCATATCATCCCGAAAAACAAAAAACACAAACATCCATAATATCCAAATTCACAATATACACC
>NZ_JBFUKX010000148.1:0-1078 GCF_056400605.1 Mucilaginibacter sp. P5_A4
GTTTTATATACTTATCCATCCAATAATAAGTTGCATCCCGGGGCTGATCTTTGGTACTTAAGGCCTCAAAAGGACGGTCTGCATTGACAGAATTAATTCTTTTTGCAAAAGCTTCGGGAAATTCCTTTGAAAAATCATGCCCAATCACAAAACCAATTTGACAAATAATGTCCAGGTTAAGCTTTTTAGTTTCAAACCAATTGTATAAGGTTCTTCGACTAACATTAAGCTTTCGGGCAATTTCACTTATACCCATATGATCTCGTCGTACAATGCGTTCCACAATTTGGCCGTAATGTAAGTCAATGCATTCAGATGTTTCGACAGTACAACTGTCATTATCTAAATAATTAGTAATCGGGTAATCCATTTTGCTGTACATACTCTAATTGATTTAGGCTAAAAATTAAATTTTTAAAAGACGATGCTTATTTATTAATTTAAAAATGCATGGTGCTATTTAGTTTCAATTTAGTATGAATAACATTTAGGGGAGAAGTTATTCAGAAATCATTGATTTAGGTTCTATTAATTAAATGTTCAGGCGGCCTGGTCTTCTACCTTATAAGCGCCATTGTTTGCAATTGCATTCAATTAATTATACCATAAATTTAAAGATAGTGCGATCACAAATCAACCTATTGGCGGTCATTTTTTGCCTGTAGAAGACACTGTAAAAGAGACAATTATCACGATTTTGTTACCGACTTTTTTGTTCGAAATTAACTATAGATTTACGTGAACCTCCGCTAAAAGTATAATTATTATCCGTAGTGTTAAATGCAGAGAAAAAATTTGCGACAAAGTTTATAAGACCGCGATCATTATAACCTTCGCACTTAAAATTTTTAATATTTATCACAGTTGCTGCCTGCTTATCGGGAAATCCCGATTTGGCTGTAAACTGAATAAAAGGTATTTTATTGAGATATAATCTGCTGAACATCATTTTATAAACATCGTAGCCGGTCATTCCCGGTAATATAATTTCGCAAATCACCAAATCGGGTAATTGTTCTTTTAAACGTTCAAAAGCGCTCATACCATTGTCTGATATTGAAACACGATAACCTTTGGT
>NZ_JBFUKX010000149.1:0-1061 GCF_056400605.1 Mucilaginibacter sp. P5_A4
ATGTGAGGCCATTATTGGCCCCGGCGGGCGTATTGCTAATGTGGGGGTTCACGGTAAATCTGTAAATCTTCACCTCGAAACCCTCTGGTCAAAAAACATAACCATTACAACCCGACTTGTGGATACAGTTTCAACGCCAATGTTATTAAAAACGGTCAGCTCAAACAAATTACAACCCCGACAACTAATTACCCATCATTTTAGACTGGACCAGGTTATGGAGGCCTATGATACCTTTGAGCATGCTGCAAAAGAAAAAGCACTCAAAGTGATCATGACCAATACAAACAATGCTGAATAAATATTTAAAGGTTACAAGCAATTAAGATTCCATTTATAAAAGATATTTTGAAAGAAAATTTTTCAGTAACTCAATGATGCATGGGGGTAAATTAATGATATACATTGGTTTGCCCCCTTTTATCATATAAAATCAAAATGAACAAAGCCAACATAACACATTGACTTTCAATGCAATTACAAACTATGTAAAACTGATTAACAACATGATTGCGGCATAAGCAGTTCAGTCTTTCATTTTTTTTAACCTGGCATGATCTATTATTCTTATATGGGTGCCAATACGCTCTATCAAACCCTCTGATTTAAACTCTGTGAGTATCCTGCTCACGGTCTCTGAAGCTATGCCAGCCATTCCCGCCAGTTCTTCACGTGATATATTAAACAATAGTGGATTTGACAATGGAGTACTTAATCGCAAAAGTACCTGTGATAAGCGCTTGCGAACCGAATTGTAGGCCATCAATAATAACTGGTTATCCTTCTCGCGAATATTACTGGCCATCATATGGATAAACTGCTGATTAATATCAGGATAATGATTTACCATATCAAGCACCATTTCGCGAGGAAGCAAACATACAGTGGAATCACTAACTGCCTCTGCCGTTTCGGAATAACTTTCTGACGATAATAAGGAATATAAACCGATATAGTCATCAGGTGTAGATAAACCTAACAACAGCTCATGCCCGTTATCTGCTATTTTAAAGGTTTTAATACAACCATCAAGCAAGAGATATAAACCTGAAGCCTCATCG
>NZ_JBFUKX010000150.1:0-1001 GCF_056400605.1 Mucilaginibacter sp. P5_A4
CAATAATGGCCTCACATAATTCAAACGTTTCAGGAATGCCAACTGCTTCAATTGCCGTATCAACACCCCTGCCCGATGTAAGATCCATTATTTTTTTTACAACATCTTCGGTACTGTTATTCATAAGGTGTGTTGCCCCAAAAGTTTTAGCAATGTTCAACCTGTTGTCATCCGGGTCAATCATTATAATTTCTGCGGGCGAAAAAAACTGAGCTGTTAAAAGAGCCGCTAAACCAATAGGTCCCGATCCTACAATAGCTACGGTTTCGCCTGGTTTCACTTGTCCGTTTAATACACCGCATTCAAAGCCGGTAGGTAAAATATCACTCAGCATTACCAGTGCTTCCTCATCGGCTCCTGCAGGTATGGGGTATAAGCTGTTATCCGCATGTGGTATCCTTACATATTCTGCCTGGGTGCCATCAATCAGGTGACCAAGAATCCATCCACCGTCTTCACAATGAGAGTACATTCCTTTTTTACAATAGCTGCACTTTCCACAAGATGTGATACAGGAGATAAGTACATGGTCGCCTTTTTTAAAATTACTTACAGCGCTCCCGGTTTCTTGTATAATGCCTACACCTTCATGGCCAATTATCCGGCCATCTTCAACCTCAGGGACATCGCCTTTCATAATGTGAAGGTCGGTACCGCAAATTGTGGTCTTAAGAACTTTTACAATTGCATCTGTTGCTGCTATCAGCTGCGGTTTAGGTTTTTCTTCCCAGGCTTTTTTTCCTGGTCCGTGGTAAACTAAAGCATTCATTTTTTTTGCATTAAGCGTAGTTAACCTATCTAAAGCCTCTTTTTGAGTTTCCTGTTGCATCAAAGTTTCCATAATAGTGTTTTTATAGTAATAGATCTGTGGATACAAAGATGAGTTGATAATACCATTCACAAAATGACGGCAATCACTATAAAAGATGACGTAGTTACACTTTAATAAAAGCAACGCCCCATTCATTAAGACGTGGGGAAAATTTGCAAAGTATATATTG
>NZ_JBFUKX010000151.1:0-971 GCF_056400605.1 Mucilaginibacter sp. P5_A4
AATTATAACAGGATTTATTTAAACGTAAGAATTCATAGATTTTTAAAAAAGGAAATAATTCATCAGGGTGAAAATATAAGAACTTATAATATAAATTCCATTTTCCATCTTTTTTTTCTTTTAAAATGTATTTCCAGTAGTGATGTTATATATTTCCATTCCATATATAATGTGATAAGAGTTTTTCCATGGTTCTTGCTTTATAAAAAGAAAACTGTTTTAGATGTACATGGTGTTGTACCCGAAGAGATGGAGAGTATGGGAAAAGGCTTTAGAGCAGGCATATATTCGTTTGTGGAAAAAATTGCTTTTAAAAAAATGTCGCTAATGATATTTGTAACTGAAAGCATGGCCGATTATTATAAGACAAAATATCCGGGATGGCATGGGAAATATAAAATATTTTATATCGTACCGGCTAATCTGACTGTGCATAATAATATGGCAATTGGAAATGACGAAAAAATAAATGTTATCTATAGCGGCAATACTCAAAAATGGCAAAATATTGAGTTGATGCTTAACGTTATTAAAGCTAATTTATCAGCAAAAATTAATTATTTGATATTAACCGGTGAACCGGAAGTGTTTAAGAGGCATATAGATAGCTTGCGTATAGATGCTAATATGATTACCATAAAGAGTGTTCACCCGAATGAACTTGCACAATATTATAACTGGGCACATTATGGTTTTATACTTAGAGATGATGTTGTGGTAAACAGGGTGGCCAACCCAACAAAGCTTATTGAATATTTATGTTACGGAATAGTACCAATTGTAAAATCGGCTGAAATTGGCGATTTTATGAAACTGAAATATGAGTACCTGAATTATGAAAATTTTTCGGATAAACTGTTTCCGGTAAAAAGTGATATCAATCTTAAAATAGCTAATCAAATTATTGAAAATTACAATCCTCAAAAAATATTTGATGAAATACTGGAGACTTTATTATGACAGGGTACCTT
>NZ_JBFUKX010000152.1:0-969 GCF_056400605.1 Mucilaginibacter sp. P5_A4
TAACATCTCCATCGGGGCAAATTAAAAATACCAGGACAACTTACACGCCAAATTTTATAGATGGTGAAGTGGATGGTTTTTTTGTTAATGTTTCTGACGTAAGTCCTATCGATGTGAAAACTTTAATAAATGATCAGGAGGACCAAAATGCGGAGAAGGCATTTTTGTTTTCGAATGATCAACTTTTAGAGCAAGTAGTACAAACATTAAAATCATGTATTTTTACCGAATTTCCAAGCATAGCCACACTATCAAAAAAACACTTTATATCCGAATCGAAACTTAAAAGAGATTTTAAAGAAAAATATAATAGTACTATTTTTTCTTATTTCAGGCATCTTCAAATGGAATTTGCTGAAAAGTGCATCAATGAAAAACGATGTAACAAAAGCCAGATGGCCTTAATGCTTAATTTCTCAAACCCGTCTAATTTTTCGTCGTGCTACCAAAAATATTTAAATGAAAAGTTATCAAAAGAACTTGTAAACAAAATACAGGCAGAAAATAGTGAGAATTATAAAACCTTTATAGAACAGGCTCCAATTGCCATTGCTATGTTTGATAACAATATGTTATTTATAGCAGCATCATTAAGATGGATTGAGGATTATAATCTTCAAGGTAAAGAAATCATAGGAGTAAATCTTTACCAGGTTCTTCCTCAAATTAAATCTCAATTTCATGATTTATTGCTCACATGCTTAAAAGGAGAAATTCATTTTGATGATTCTATAATTGAAAACCAGGATGGAACATTAGCCTGGATGCGCTGGGATTTGAGGCCATGGTATAGGGGAGGATCAGAAATTGGAGGTTTTTTAATTTTAACTGAGAATATTACCCCTTTGAAACAGAAGGAAACAGAAAGCGGACAGGTTTTAGAAGTTTTGAATAAAGCACAAAAAATTGCCCGGATTGGCGCGTGGAGCAGGAATTTTGTTAAAAATACAATTATTTGGAGCAAGGTAC
>NZ_JBFUKX010000153.1:0-969 GCF_056400605.1 Mucilaginibacter sp. P5_A4
TTGTTAAATCATGTACAATACTATTATTTGAATCATTAACCTCAAATACCAGTGTACCGGCAGTTTGTTGGTTCCAGTTTTTGAAAGTAAGATTATATGAAAAATGATTTTCAAAATCCTTTACATAATCAACTTTGAAAGTCTTGTTAAAAAGCCAGTAATCGGTTTTGCCGCTTTGGAACGAGGTAAGTGCCGACTGCGAGTTATTTATTGAAAAAACTTTTCCGGGTTTATCAATATCATACCGGTAGCTAATCCTAAAATAATCGTTGGGGAAACGATAAGGCGGTATATTATTTAATGAAAAATAGGTACTTAAGTTAAATTTGAATTTAGTGTCCCGTGTTCCATATGCTGTATAACCTTCTAAATAGATGGATCTGTTGAATTTCGGCGTAGTTCGTCCGCCTACCTGGAAACGAGCCCCTTCTACATTATCAAAAGCATATGTAGCCCCCGTCGGGCCTATTTGTACGGGGCCGAGGTCGCCATATCCTCCTGTGATGGTTGCTGCAATCCACGTTAATCTTTTAAAAGAGGGCATACTTTCCAACCGGTTTATATGCTCATAAAGCTGTTGCTGCTGAGTGGTAAGCGTATCAGTCCTGTTTTGTCTCCAGTAGCTGGTATCCGGCCTGTTGGAGTTTACAGCAGTTTGTAAACTTTTACCCTGGTAAAACGCGGCCGGAAGTGGTGAATTTAACTTATAGTGATCATAATACACCGTTCGCTCGCCAAAAACTCCGGTTCCTTTTTCTTTTTTTATACCAAAATCTGCTTTTACATCACTTTTGCTCAGGTAATAGCGCCCGTCGGGGTGTTGTTCAAAATCCAGCCGGATTTTAAGGCTGCGCATAAAATTGATATTGATTTGCTTATTTACATTAAGCTCACATGATTCAACAGCGTAATGCCCATCCATGGTAACCAGTAATTTGCCCTCAAAAAGCAAATCACCTTTATTACGGG
>NZ_JBFUKX010000154.1:0-950 GCF_056400605.1 Mucilaginibacter sp. P5_A4
AGAATTTGTAGTTCCTTTTCAGCCAGATTCCTTGTTGAAAAAATTAAAAAAGGCGATAAAACTCTTTAAGGCAATAAGGAAAGTTAGAGAATTTAAACCTGACGTATTTGTTGCAACGGGTTTGGGATACGGATATTCAATGATCGCCTCTAAATTGCCCGCAACGGTTTTTAAAATATTTGAGGAAGTTCACTTTGAGGCAAAACCTGACAAATTAAGATTGAGGATGTTGAAGGATTTCGATGCTGTGGCAACTCAAACTAAAGGTATGATATCAGCATTTCAAACAAATGTATCCACGGCTAAACCAGTTAATTTTCTACCTTGTTTTTCTAAAGAGTATACGACAGAGAGCTTTAAAGCCATGCCTTCGGTTGTTAACGAAATACGTCTAGCTTATTTTGGCAGGCTTGCTAGGAATAAAGGACTAAAAGAGTTCATAAATTTTACCGAGAGTGTGTTTAAACAAAATGTTGAACTAAAATTAGATATCTATGGTGGAGGTGCTGAGAAAGATATCATACAAAAGACAATTAGTGATAATAATTTGAACGGGCAAATATCACTCAAAGGCTTTTATGATGATACAGAATTTCCAGAACTAATAGGAGGGTATCATGGAATAATTTTGCCGTCTATTGATACAGAGGGATTACCCCTGATATTAATTGAAGCTATGCGTTTTGGTCGACCGGTTTTTACAACAACAACGGGAGCTATGCCAGAAATTGGAAAAATAAACGAACAAGGTATGCTGGTTTCTGAAAAGGATAAGACCTCTATGGAATATAATTTAGGGATTTTTGTAGGAGAATTAAGAGCAAAAAAATATGATGCATCATATATATACAATATTTATAAGGAGAACTTTAGCAATGAAGCTTTTAGGAAAATCTGGATAAATATGCTTCAAAACCCGAAGCAGTATTTTTTAATTAACTAAACAGTTG
>NZ_JBFUKX010000155.1:0-946 GCF_056400605.1 Mucilaginibacter sp. P5_A4
CTGGATGATTTTAAGCCAGATTATGTTTACGTGCATGGTGATACCACAACATCCACATTTGCATCTGTTGCAGCTTTTTACAGCGGTGCCAAAGTGTGCCATGTAGAAGCAGGTTTACGAACCTATGATAAATTATCTCCGTTTCCGGAAGAAATTAACCGGCAATTGACATCCAGAATTGCTGATTTGCACCTGGCTCCAACACAAAAAGCAAAACAAAATCTGTTAAGTGAAGGAATAAAGGAAAGTACCATTATAATTACGGGGAATACGGTCATAGACGCGCTGTTTTATGCAGTTCAAAAACTGGAAAACTATGATGACGATGAGATCAGTTATGTAAATACCATTCTGGATAACAATAAAAAACTTATTTTAGTTACAGGACACAGGCGGGAAAACTTTGGATCTGGTTTTCTTAATATATGCAAAGCTTTAGCAACCCTGGCTACAAATGAAGATGTACAGATAATATACCCGGTGCACTTAAATCCGAATGTTTTAGAGCCCGTACAGTCTTTATTAAATGGAATAGATAACATTAAACTAATTAAACCGCTTTCTTATCCTGCATTTGTGTACCTGATGAAAAAAAGCTATCTTATATTAACAGATAGCGGCGGCGTACAGGAAGAAGCTCCAAGCCTGGGTAAACCGGTATTAGTGATGCGCAATACAACTGAGCGTCCGGAAGCTTTGGCTGCAGGTTGTGTGATTTTAGTAGGTACAGATCCCAAGGTTATAATATCAGAGGCAGAAAAGCTTTTGAATGATGAAACGCATTATAAAAAGATGTCGGGAGCAATTAATCCCTATGGTGATGGAAGCGCTTCAAGCAGGATACTTGAAAGTTTAATCAAGGCTATATGAAAAGGCAAATCCTGATTATTTCTTCTTATTATAATGAAGAAAACATAAAAGATGGAATGATGCAACGCGTAAAATC
>NZ_JBFUKX010000156.1:0-930 GCF_056400605.1 Mucilaginibacter sp. P5_A4
ATCCACCGCCCTGGTCAATCGGTTTTGTTAAGAAACTAAGCGGTTTAATTATTTATTTAATTATTGTAATAAATCTAAGCAAATTTATGAACCACCAACATTTTACTATTCGAGATAATAAAGAATGGGATGCCTATACCAGTAAGTCATTAATGCATGAGATTTTTCATACATGGCACTACCATTCTTTAAATAAAGAAGGTGAATCAATGCTGTTTGTGTATGAGGAAAAGGATATTTTCATCGCATTGCCGGTGATCAAAAGAAAGATCGAAAATTCTTTATTTTTTGATATGACTTCTGTATACGGTTATTGCGGACCAATATCAAATATCGATCTGTCAAATTTACCGCCGCCAACAACTTCACATTTTAAAACTGCTTTTTCAAATTTTATGCGGGAAGAAAACGCGGTTTGTATATTTTCAAGACTTCATCCATTCCTTAATCAGCATCATATATTGGAAAGTATTGGCGGATTAAAAGAAAATGGAACAACCTTGTATATGGATCTTTCATTATCTATTGAAGATCAAAGGAGCAGATATGATAAAAGGCTTTCGCGCCAGATAAGAAAAATGCGCGAAAAAGGCTATTTAATCAAGGAACTTAATAGCAAAGAGGGTATTAAAAAATTTACCGAAATGTATTACAAAAATATGGATCGGGTAAATGCTTCACCAAATTATTATTTTGATGAACAATACTTCGAGGATCTTCTTAACATGAAGGGTTTTGATAATAAACTCATTCTTATTTATGATGGATCAGAGCTTATTTGCGGCGCACTCATCTTATTATCAGATAGTATTATCCGAAATCATCTTTCGGCAACTTCCCCGGATTATTTGAAAGAATCCCCAAGCAAACTTTTGACCGACGAAATAAGCATGATTGGCAGAAGGCTTGGAAAAAAAATATTTCATCTTG
>NZ_JBFUKX010000157.1:0-903 GCF_056400605.1 Mucilaginibacter sp. P5_A4
GGTTTATCCCCATAGTGGCTTTTAAGTCGTTTAGAGCTTTAGTTGGAGATTCTGATGAACCAGAACACTTGATTCCGGTGCAAGACAACTCACAAAAGTGCTAAAAAGACACAATTTGTTTTAGACAGAAAAAACATCGACAATGCCTCTTATGCTTGCGCAGGTATCAGGTGCGTAGTCGACATTAATATTAAAAAAAATACTTGTTACTTAGAAATGGTTATGAAATAATTATAACTTCATCAAAAAATCTCTAAATAATGAGTCTTTTTAATAAAAGTCTAAATTTCAAAATTGGCAATGCCATTTTCTTTGTATTAATTATTCTGACTGCTCTTTTAACTTTGCTATTTTTAAAAATAAATAATCCCAAATATAGTAGTTTAATATCAGGGCTTGCCACAGGCTTTGCTTTGGCTACTATTCAATTTTTGTTCAGTTGGTATGAATACGTTAAAATTGACAAATATCGCCAAATGAAAATTATTGACATACGGCCTGATCGTGACAAAAGAGAATTATATGGGTCCTTAATTAATGGATCAAAGGAAGAAATTGCAATATTGGCTGTTACTGCAAGTCGATTGGTAAATGACTTTGCTGACGTTAATAGCAGTCAAGAACACAACAAAGTATTGCTTACTGCGTTGAGCAGAAATGTAAAAGTAAAAATCCTTCTTCCCAACAAATCCTTCCTTGAAGTACATTCACAGGCTCAATTTGAAATTCTCAAAACTAAGTTCGACAAACTGAATAGGCAATATCCTAATTTCGAATTTAAGTACTTTAACCACTTACCAAATCATAGTATTTTTCTTGTAGATCATTATTGTATTATTGGTCCCGTATTTCAAGGCGTATCAAGTAAAAACACACCGTCAATGCATGTAGAAGCCTCTTGTC
>NZ_JBFUKX010000158.1:0-901 GCF_056400605.1 Mucilaginibacter sp. P5_A4
ATACTGGAGACTTTATTATGACAGGGTACCTTCTTTTTTTCGTCCCTTTGGCTATACTGGCATTTTTTGAGTCTGCAAAGTTCAAAGAGGAATATATTAATTATATACTAAAACTGCTTTGGCCAACAACAGTTATTGTTGCCTTTATTTTTATAGGTTTTCGTTATAAGGTTGGGCTTGACTGGCTTCAGTATTATGATTTTATGGAACATACCGAGAGCATTGGTCAGGTAATATCCGGTCCTGATAATGCCCCCATATTTTATGACGTACCATTTGAAATTGGATATAAGTGGTTTTGTCTTATAGTTAAAACTTTAGGTATAGGTTTTCCTGGTTTTGTGGCAATTATATCTGCCTATAATCTTTTTTGTTTAACATGGTTTATAAAAAAATATATTTCCGACTACCGGTATATGTTTATGTTAATTTTATATTCAATTAATATTTTCCGGGAGTTCGACATTTTAAGACAGAGCTTAGCGTTTTATACTTTGCTGTTTGCCATACCTCAAATCAATAAATCATTTTTTAAATATCTTTTAATTTGTTTGGTAGCTACGCTTTTTCATAACAGTGCTTTAATATTTATACCTATATACGGCATATTTAAATTGCGTCTTTCGAGAAAATTAATTGCAGTAACAGGTCTTTTCTATATAATAAACTTTATAATACCACTCAAAGTTTTAAGTTTAATAAGCCGTATTCTTTTACTATTGCCCAATTCATCAAGCTTTTTAATTGAGAAGTTTTTATCCTATATAGAATTGTTTCCTAATAGTTTACAGTTTAACTTTTTAGCCTTAACTAATATTTTTATGCTGTTTTCCATGTGGCTGTTTTATGATAAAATACTCAAAGAAAACAAGCATTACGAGAATTTATTTATGATGTACAT
>NZ_JBFUKX010000159.1:0-897 GCF_056400605.1 Mucilaginibacter sp. P5_A4
ATCAACAGGGAATTCCTGTTAAAACATTTATTGGCTGTAAAATAGACAACGAACAACCATTTTGGGGTGTTGTTACACAGACAATGAGGTTGTCTTCCTGAAAATTAATATCAAAAAGGGACTAAAGCAGATACTTTACAGTGTCATAAGCTTTGCGTATTCTATACTTTTTCAGCTCAAATAATATATACCTTTTTATATACAACAACAAAAGCTTTTTCTTCTGCATTCCGCGATATCTAAAATGTTTAATGATAAGGTTAAAATCACTTATCACCATTTCCATTCGGGCTTCAACCTTAATCATACTCCATATACCGCCAACATGATTACGATAACAGCTCATTATCTCGGGCATTACATAAATTTTACGACCAGTATTGAATGTCGCAAATATCTTTAAAAACTTATCGGCCGCATAACATTTAAAGTACCACGACTTTTGGAATAACTGATGTATTTGCGCGCTATTATGGTATACTACCGTTGCTGTTTTTGTTTCCTCTTGTTTACCGGTAAGCAGGTCATGATAAGTATGCACTAATGGTAATGGATTTGGATCGACATAAAGGGTATTATTATTGGTATCAATTACCCGCGTATAATGGCAACACATAACATAATCTGGATTTTGCTCTAAAAAATCGACTTGCTTTTGCAGTTTGCAGGCATCTGTCCAGTAATCATCCCCATCACAAAGCGCAATGTATTTCCCTTTACAGTTTTTAACTGTATCGATCATGTTCTGGTGAGCGCCTACGTTTTTTTTAGCAGAAATGATCTTTACTATTTCCGGATACTTCTCTTTATACTTTTTTAGCACTTCGGATGTACCATCGGTAGAGCAATCATCGCCAATAACAATTTCAAATTGAAAATTTGTTTGCTGCATCAAAA
>NZ_JBFUKX010000160.1:0-870 GCF_056400605.1 Mucilaginibacter sp. P5_A4
GCCTTGCTATAATCAAAAACCCTTTCTTTTTTTATCTGGGGCAAAAGATGAGTTGCCCGTTCAATTGGGCCGGCCACTAAAAGAGGAAAAAAACTTACAAATAAAGAGTAGTCAATAAAATTTCTTTCAGCATCGATCCTTTTCTTGTAAATATCAATAACATACGACAATCCGTGAAATGTATAAAAAGATATACCAACCGGCAGGATAACCTTTAATGTCCAGGGATTTACATGCAAGCCTGCATCTGCAAACATTTGTGTAAATGAGGATGCAAAAAAATTATAGTATTTAAATACGCCGAGGAAACCTAAATTAATTAAAATGCTGAGCCAGAGCCAAAATTTTCTTGATTTTTGAGTCTTTGACTCCGTCATTTTTAACCCGGTAAAATAATCTAACACCGTGGAAAAAACCAGGAGGAAAAGAAACCGCCAATCCCAGCAGGCATAAAAGAAATAGCTTGCACAAAGCAATAAAAAGTTTTGAAACTTAATATTCCTGTTAAATACAAACCAGTAAAGAACAAACACTACAGGCAAAAAAATTGCAAAGCTAACAGAGTTAAAAAGCATAGTGGATTTTGTTAACGTGATATGGTTATTTTGCGATAACGCCGTTAATTGGGAAAAAAAAGGCTTAATTCTATTTATTAAGTTACCCTTTTATCATTTTAGTATTAACCAGATAAAGTATAGGATATGCCGTATTAAATCGCCTTACACATTTTAAACATCAACACCAAGAAATATACAGAGCTTGTTTTAACACGACAATTTTACAGACTAATAAGCCGCTTTGTTTAGCTGATAGTCACAATCAATTTGCCATCAGCTTTTTATCTCACCAAATCTGTTCAGAGGATCGGCT
>NZ_JBFUKX010000161.1:0-855 GCF_056400605.1 Mucilaginibacter sp. P5_A4
TTAGCAGGTACCCCGGCAATTACTGAATTTTCCTCAAATGACTTTGTTACTACACTATTAGCTCCTACCACACATCCATCGCCCAGTGTAACACCAGCTGTAATTATCACTCCTCTTCCTATCCAGCAATTTTCACCAATTAAAATTAATTTACTTTTAAATCCCTGCTTGTGTATTGGTTTATCCATAGCATCAAAAGAATGATCTTGATCTCTAATGGAACAAAACTCACCAATATGTGTATCATTTTTTATTATGATACTCTCGGTAGACACAATATGTCCCCCTGAGTTAACTGAACAATTATTACCAATTTTTATATTACTACCCTTAATCGCGGATAAAAAAACATCGTGACCGATCATGCAATTACTACCGAGTTCAATATTATTCTCAATAGTTCCGAATCTTATTTTACCATAAAATTTAGTTTTGGTACCTATCGATTTAAAATAACTGCCTCGCGTCATACGGAAAAACAACCACTTCAAATAAGATTTACATGTTCTCGTCAGATACCAAACAATCTTAACAACTAACTGCATATACTAGGATGTTAGAATATTTAATAAGTTTTTCCCATATTCTTCTACTGAATAATTTACAGAGCGCTCAAGTGCCATTGTTGCCATATTAAACCGGAGTTCGTCGTCTGTTACCAATTTAAGAATATTATCCCGAAGACTCTCTAAATCTCCTGCATTGCTGATAAGGCCATTTATTCCGTTCTCAACGATACTACCACTTTGAAATGTCGTTATTATGGGCAATCCCCAACTCATAGCTTCTAATAGTACCATGGCCGAACCTTCCAAATAAGACGGAAAGAAAAAAATATCGGCCGAAAGATATTGT
>NZ_JBFUKX010000162.1:0-830 GCF_056400605.1 Mucilaginibacter sp. P5_A4
ATCCCATCGTAATGACTTACTTTGGCATTCAATACTAAAAGTATTRACAATCCGAAGGTTATTAATAATGGCTTTTTTAAGTTTGATAGATTAATAGTCTGCTGATTCAAATGTAACTCTGCAATTCTAATTCCCATCCACCAGATCATTAAGTAAAGAAATATGCGATTTATAAAAAAGGGATAAAATAAATAGCTTACTGCACTTATTATCGCCAAACCATAGACAATATTGTTGGCCTTTGACTTGAAGCGGATCGTGATAATGAAAAATAACATATAAAACCACCATTCGTACGACAGCGACCATAAAGGAGTGTTTGTTAAAAARGGATTTACGATTACATGAGGTTTCAGGTTACCATTATCCTGAAGCATAAGGGTATTCCCCAATAAATTGATCCAATTGATCTGAAAAAAATAATGCCTTTGCCATGCCTGAACTAAATAGTTCGTAACAAAGACAATAAAAATTGGAATAAATATTCTCAAAAATCTCTTTTGAAAATAGACCATAAATGACTTGTCCTTCGATTTTTCAAATGAGTATTTAATAACAAACCCAGAAAGTACAAAGAAAATTATGACTGCTTCTTGACCAAAGCGGAATAGAAATGCAAAATCAATACCATGGAATATTAATTCACGCCCAAAACTATGATGGAGAACAACATATATAGCAGCAAAGCCTCTAATAGCTTCCAATTTATGAATCTTCTTTTTTTCCATTAATCTGTAAATTAAATATCAATATCAAACTCACTCTTGAGACTGTTCCGTCAGCTCTCTTTATAAACTAAACACCTCATGCTGTTTCATTAAGTTTAGCTC
>NZ_JBFUKX010000163.1:0-827 GCF_056400605.1 Mucilaginibacter sp. P5_A4
AAAAAATCAAAAACAAGCCGGCTATAAATGGTGCGGGTATCCTTAATAAATCTGTCATAAAAATGCCAAAGGCAAGTGTATACAGGTAAAATACAACAACACCAAAAACGAAAAACTTTTTAAGTAACATGAAAAGTTGGGCTTTATTTAAACAGTTTCTTTATTGTGTAGAAAATTATCTTAACGTMCATCCAAAAATTACGGTTATCGATATACTCCAGGTTTTGGTGGATCTTAGATGGTATAATTGTATTTATATAAAGTTCTTCTGGATTGGCAGCGTTTAAAAGCAATTCATTTTCATTGAAATATTTAATTGAAGCCCAGTCAGTTATGCCTGGCTTTATGCTCAATACCCTAAGCTGATTTTCTGTATATAATTGTACGTATTTTTGCACTTCGGGCCGCGGACCTACAAAGCTCATATCGCCAATAAGAACATTAAACAATTGCGGTAATTCATCAAGCTTGTATTTCCTGAGCCAATAGCCAACCGGGGTTATCCTATAATCATTATAGCCAATTGTTAATAGCCCCGCCCTGTCAGAATGTGGGTACATTGTTCTGAATTTATAAAGTTTAAATTCAGTTCCATTTTTCCCAACCCGGTTTTGCAAATAAATTACGCCACCCTTTGAGTTAACACAGATGATAATGGCTATTAAAAAAAACAGGGGAGTTAGCAGCAATATTATCGCAATTGCAAAAACTATATCAAAAAATCTTTTTATGATCATTTTTTTTACAAACTTTTTAAACCCCAACTTCATTATCAATGGTTAACTGGTTTTTTGCACATGCCAGTTGTTTATCAATAGCGTTTATTA
>NZ_JBFUKX010000164.1:0-804 GCF_056400605.1 Mucilaginibacter sp. P5_A4
GAAAAACCTTATGCGGTTTTTTCAACAACAGATCATATTAATGTATTAATAGCAATGATAGCCTGTTTTATAAAGCTACCCCATTTAATAGCGCGGGCATCTAACAACCCTAAGCAAATGAGGGAGTTTTATGGCTTTAAGGCCAGGTTCTATAACTTTTTTTCAAGATTTTTATTCTTTAAGTTTAATTTCATTGTCTGTCAGTCAGAAGAAATGCGGCGCTCATTAGCAGCCTTATACCGTATTCGTCCTAGTAAGTTAATAGTCATCCATAATCCTGTTATCCAGTCCTGTACTTTAAAAGATCGCCGTAATATATCGGGTTTAAAGCGATTAGTTGTGGTTAGCCGTCTCTCAAGAGAAAAAGGTTTGTTTAGGTTGCTTGAAGTTATTAAGGATTTACCTCAAAATTACGTTTTAACAATTATTGGTGATGGCCCGCTGATGAATGCTCTTAAAGCACAGGTAAGCTCAAATGATCTTGAAAGCCGGGTGTTTTTTACTGGCAAAATAGAAAATGTCGCTTTAAAAGTTTCTCAACACGATTTGATGGTTTTGAGCTCGTTTACCGAGGGTTTTCCGAATGTACTCCTCGAATCATTATCTGTAGGAGTTCCGGTAGTTACTTTTAGGGTTGGTGGTGTTGCAGAATTGATTGAAGAGGGTTTCAATGGTTTTGTAGCCGAACAAAATGATGTTCTTAATTTAAAAAGACTAATCATTCGTGCGTGTAACCAAACGTGGGAACATGATAAAATTAAAGCCGATATAATTAATCGGTTCGCACTGGATAAAATAGGACAG
>NZ_JBFUKX010000165.1:0-766 GCF_056400605.1 Mucilaginibacter sp. P5_A4
GGAACCCCATCTATATTGATTAAAAATGCCCTGGAAGCTCAAAAAGGTTTTATGATAAATGTACAAGGATTTATAGATACCGACTCTGATAAAGTTTATAGTTGCATTGAACAAAAACGCGTATATCCGATAAAAGCAATAGAGAAGTTAAAAAATAAATTCTCTATAAAAACAATGCTTATAACATCTGAGGATATAAAAATTGATGGTAAAAGAATAGCTGTTGAAAAATGCGTTGAGCTTGGCATAAAAGTAATAACAGTTCCGCCATCGGATCAATGGATAAACGGTGAGCCAAATTTAAGGCAGTTTAAGGATTTAAAAATAGAAKATCTTTTGGAGCGTAAGCCTATCAATCTTGGCAATAAACATGTTTTAGCCGATATTCAAAATAAAAGGGTTTTAATCACGGGCGCCGCGGGTTCAATTGGTTCGGAGCTTGTTAGGCAAATATTAAGTTACAATCCGGAGTATGTAGTGTTATGTGATCAGGCTGAAACGCCCTTGCATGATATTCAATTAGAAGTAGAGGATAGTACATATGCCGATAAAATCAGAATATTTATAGCAGATATACAAAATGCAAGTAGAATAAGAACTTTATTTGATTTATATAAACCTCAAATTGTTTTTCATGCTGCAGCATATAAACACGTGCCTATGATGGAAAATAACCCTACCGAGGCTGTGTTAACAAATATTTGGGGTACAAAAAATTTAGCAGACATTTCTGTTGAATTTGGCGTGGAGAAGTTTGTGATGATAT
>NZ_JBFUKX010000166.1:0-743 GCF_056400605.1 Mucilaginibacter sp. P5_A4
GTTCCACTTACCATCCATATGTTCATTTATCATCATTAATGCCTTAGGCGCATCAATACCCGGAATGTTTTTTAATTCACTTAACGATAATTGATCAAGTACATAATCTTTTAATTCGTTTCTAAACCAAAATTGCAGCGGTATTGCAAAGCCTGATTTTGGCCTGGCAAAAAATTCAGCCGGAACGTATTGATATAATATGTCTCTTAAGATCCTTTTTTGTGAACCGTATTGAAATTTATAACYATCGGGAAGGTTTTGCGCAAATGTAACCACCCTGTGGTCCATCAGTGGCGCCCGGGCTTCTACAGCAAATGCCATAGATGCTCGGTCAACTTTTGTATTTATATCTCCGTTTAAATATGTTTTAATATCAAAAGCCGACATTTTTTGTAAAATGCTCATTGATTTCGACGACCAGATATCCATGAAAGGTACATCTAAGCCTGCATCCGGCTGTTTAAGCCATGAATACTCAAGCCCCCCAAGCATCAGACCATAAAGAGAACTTATTTTTGAATTACAAATGCCTAATGCAATAAGCTGGTGACGATAATTAGGTGAAACACTTAAAATTTTAGCTATTACTTTTCTTAGTGGCAATGGGTAGGCAAATAAATAATTTGCAATCTTAAGCCACTTATACCTACTATACCCCATAAAACTTTCATCCCCGCCATCGCCGCTCAAGGCTACAGTAACATGTTTTTTGGTGTATTTACTCAATAGCAATGTTGGTATTG
>NZ_JBFUKX010000167.1:0-733 GCF_056400605.1 Mucilaginibacter sp. P5_A4
GATAGATGCCGGTTGTTGTCCTCCAAACAAAATCCACTGATAAACATCATTCATTTGATTTGCGATTGATGACCAAATAAACTTGTCTTTAACCAATTGAAGACCTTTTTTACCGATGACACTTCTTTCCTCATCTGTAAGGTCAAAAAGTTTCTTAATACCCTCACTAATACTGTCAATTTCTGTTAACACCTCTAAGGCGGCTCCCCTTTCGAACCCCTCGGGTATATTGCAGGCAGCTGTCATGATAATCGGCAATTGATATGACCATGCCTCTAAAACAGCCATCGGCAAGCCCTCGCTAAAAGAAGGTAAAATAAAAGCATCTACACATCTAAAACAAACATCTTTTTCTTTATGAAATTGGGGGCCGATAAAAAAAACATCTTTTTCCAACTTCAGGGCAGCGCTTAAACTCAACAAATCTTGTAAATAGCCCAGGTCCTTGCTTTCTCCAGCTATCGCCAATTTCCATTCTTGTTTATGTGCGCCCAGGGTTGCCCAGGCTTTAAGTAGATTTTCAATTCCTTTTTTTGGATGCAACCGACTGAGAAATAACATTACTTTGCGACCATCATTTGATTTCCATTGAGGTATAGTTGCATCTTGGGGCCACTCTTCAGCGGGTAGATTAACGCCATTTGGTATCACCGCTATTGGATTCTTACAGCCAAAATCCCTCATTGCCTTATATTCAGGCAAAGCAAGGGCATTTAAACAAGCCGCATTTTTC
>NZ_JBFUKX010000168.1:0-715 GCF_056400605.1 Mucilaginibacter sp. P5_A4
CGCTTTGGCAATGTACTGGGATCTAATGGATCTGTAATACCGAGGTTTAAAGCCCAAATTGAAAAAGGCGGACCGGTTACCGTTACACATCCCGATATTACAAGGTATTTTATGACAATACCTGAAGCTGTACAGCTTGTACTTGAGGCTGCAGTAATGGGCAACGGAGGCGAAATATTTTTATTTGATATGGGTGAACCCGTTAAAATAGCCGACCTGGCCGCCAATATGATCAAATTAGTAGGCTTGGTTCCGGGAAAAGACATAGAAATTATTTATACAGGTTTAAGGCCAGGTGAAAAACTATATGAAGAATTGCTTAATGTAGAAGAAGAGGTAATACCTACCTATAATAAGGATATAAAAATTTCAAAAACTATACCAAATAGTTATCCCGAAGTCAATAAGGTGATCAAGGAACTCCTGGAGCTTAATCTGCAAAATAATGTTGATATAATGGTGACAAAAATGAAGACCATCCTGCCCGATTTTATTAGCAATAATTCACAATATGAAAAGCTGGATGTTAAGCTAATTAATGATTATCATATTTAATGAGTATTTTAAAACATGATCCATATCATGTTTTAATGATTGATTTCGTTTAGGGATAATTAATTAATTATTTGCAATTTTAGAAAATAGTAATTTGTGAAATTTAGTTACTTTCATGAAGGTTTTTTTAATGATTTGCTAAAAAGTTACACCTAATAAC
>NZ_JBFUKX010000169.1:0-711 GCF_056400605.1 Mucilaginibacter sp. P5_A4
ATCTTGAATATGGCGAGCGTTGTGTTTATCATTTTAATGGCATGTTTGCCTTTGTAATTTATAACACCAAAACGCAGCAGTTTTTTGGAGCCAGGGATAGACTTGGAAAAAAACCATTTTATTACGCCCATAATGGCCTCGATTTTGAATTTGCCAGCCAGCCATCGCAAATATATATTGGCCGGAATGTAAGCCTGAACGACGAGGCAATAAATGAATATTTTATCTGGGGGTATGTACCAGAACCCAAATCGGCCTGGAATGAGATCAAAAAACTTAAGGCTGGTTATACATTCACTTTTGATATAAACACAGGGAAATTTCAGACAGCGAAGTATTGGGATCTTGACCTCGCCTATATAAACAAATATGAAGGATCATATTCTGAAGCTAAAACAGAACTCGGATTATTGTTAACAGATGCGGTTGATATTAGGATGCATGCAGATGTGAATCTGGGGGTGTTTCTATCAGGAGGCATTGATTCTTCACTTATTGCAGCACTCGCATCTCAGCATAACGAGAAGGTGAAAACCTTTTGCATTAAATTTAATGAAAAAAGATTTGATGAAAGTGTGTTTGCGGCTAATATAGCTAAACACCTTAAAACAGATCATCATACTATCGAATGCAATGCAAAAGAGGGTATGGGTTTAATTGAAAATTTTGGATCGTATTATGACGAGCCATTTGCCGATTCAAGCGCAATAC
>NZ_JBFUKX010000170.1:0-711 GCF_056400605.1 Mucilaginibacter sp. P5_A4
ACTTTAGGAACCCCTAAATTATGCACCCCGGCACGAATCCGATTTAAATTACTCAACTCTAATTCATCAAAATCAGCAAGTCGCAACTCACCAAACCCACGTTCCATTGCTAATGTTAAAGCAATGGATTGCCCCACAGAAAGCCCAATAATTCCAATCCTCTTGGTACTTAGTATATCCCGCTCAGCTTTGGTTATTTTATATTGGTTTCTATTTGTACGCACTTCAATAAACTCTTCCTTATCCAACAAATGCACCAAACGCTGATTCCATGGATAATAAACCCATACGCCATATTCCCCGATATCTTTCCCGGCTAAATGTTTATCAATAAGTTTGGGGTATTCGTCCTGCTTAATTTTAACAGATGGGTTATAACACTTAATCAGCTCTTGTAACTGCCCATAAATTTCATCATAAACAAATGTTATTTTTGAATCCTCAAATAGCTTTTTAAAAGTTGCTTTATCAGCCTGGTTATCTAACCTGAGTATGATTGGCTTGTGAATGTTTTTTGTTTTTTTAAAGCTTGCAAGAAAATCTGGTATATTATCCATAAGTTAAGATTATTAACCATCTATACGAAGTAGACAGGAATTAGTTAACCTTTAAAAACAAATAAAATAAAATTTAAAAAAACTCCGGTTCTTTTCTTTCCACTTTCCTTTCCAGAAAATTCTTTTGGGCTGATGCTATAGTTTGAGATAAATC
>NZ_JBFUKX010000171.1:0-706 GCF_056400605.1 Mucilaginibacter sp. P5_A4
GTGCATAATAAAAAGCTAACCTGTAATTTCTCTTTTTTAGTTTGGTTAAGGTTTCAATTGCATACTGATTTTCCCTGCCATTCCATTCAATGATGATAAAAAATACAATTAAAGCAATGGTTTGTAATAATTGTAGCCGGCTAATTTCAAAATCGGGCATTGAAAAAAGTGACCGAGAGAATATTTCACCCAAATAGTTTAATGCATGGGTAACGTTATTGGCTCTGAAAAAAACCCAGGCAAAAACAACCATACAAAAAGTTAGCATTATATGTAAAAATTCACTTATTGTTGGCAAACTTTTTCCCTTGGCAACAATTTCGAGGTTATTGCGGTTGGTTTTAAAGATAATTGATGGCATGATGAACAGAGCATTTAAAAGGCCCCAAATTATAAAGGTCCAGTTTGCGCCATGCCAAAAACCACTCACTAAAAAAATTATAAAAGTATTTCGTACTTTAAGCCAGGTTCCTCCTTTACTGCCACCAAGCGGTACGTACAAATAATCGCGGAACCAGGTTGACAATGAGATATGCCACCTTCTCCAAAATTCAGCAACATCTCTTGAAAAATATGGGAAGGCGAAATTTCTTAAAAGTTCGATTCCAAATAGCCGCGCTACACCTAATGCAATATCTGAGTAGCCCGAAAAATCACAATAAATTTGAAAAGTAAAGAATAACGCCCCCAAAACAAGGGTGCTTCC
>NZ_JBFUKX010000172.1:0-695 GCF_056400605.1 Mucilaginibacter sp. P5_A4
AGGTCATCCTGTTTACTTCCAATATTAGTGGAGAAGGTAAATCTTTTGTGTCATTAAATCTAGGAGCAAGTCTTGCATCTACAGAAAAGAAAGTTATTATTTTAGAATTGGATCTTAGAAAGCCTAAACTTCACTCCGCTTTAGGTATAGAAAACCAGCAAGGATTATCCAATTATCTTATTGGGCAGATTAACTACAAGGATATTATTAAACCTATTCCTCAACAAGAAAACTATCACATAATTACTAGTGGAAGCGTGCCTCCTAATCCTGCCGAATTATTATCAAATGGGAAGATAGAAATTTTAATTAAGGAGTTAGTAAAAGAATATGATTTTGTAATACTTGATGCCCCTCCCGTTGGATTGGTAACTGATGCTCAAATCTTAGCTCAGTGGGCTGATGCTACTATGTTTATCGTTAGGCATAATTACACTATTAAGAACCAGATTGGATTAATTGACAGTTTTTATAGAAAAAAGGCGTTTCGGAATTTAAATATCGTATTTAATGCCGTGGAACGGAGCCATGGCTATGGATACGGTTATGGTTACGGCTATGGATACGGTTATGGTTATTACGAAGATGATCACACCAAGGGAGGTTTAATAAATAAAATGTTTGGTAAAAAGCATTAAGCCATCGATACCTAGTTTATTCGAATAATGGCGTATCTAAACTAATCTATAATTGAC
>NZ_JBFUKX010000173.1:0-661 GCF_056400605.1 Mucilaginibacter sp. P5_A4
GCTTTCTCCATCACCCCATAATCTATCGAGATATTAATGCAATGCTGGTAAGCTTTATGAATATACGATTTTTCTTTATCCGTATTGTAGTACGGTTTGGCATCTGTAAATATCTCGTGCATCTCGGGCAAATAGGTATCAAACGCTTTTACTATCGCTTTCGCCGACCATACAAAGATGCCCGCATTCCATAAAAAGTCGCCGCTCTGRATGAAGGTTTTGGCTATCTCCAGCGTGGGYTTTTCGGTAAAGGTTTTTACTTTATGAAAATCTTCATTAATRGTATTTTGGGTGTACTGAATATAACCATAACCRGTRTCCGGTCTTGATGGYTTGATGCCCAACGTTACCAGGCAATTATGTGCCGTAGCGGTTTGCAGCGATTTTTCAATGGCGCYTACAAAGGCATCCTCATCCAGKATCTGCTGATCMGAGGGGGCTACTACWATAGCTGCATCRGGGTTCATGCTTTCTATCTTGAAACAACCGTAAGCCACGCAAGGTGCGGTATTACGCATTACAGGCTCGGTTAGTATCTGCTGATCTTCCAGATCCGGAAGCTGGGCTTTTACCAATTTGGCATAACTTTCATTGGTTACTATGTAAATGTTTTCTTTGGGACACACTTTCAGAAAGCGTTCGTAGGTGTTTTGTATTAATG
>NZ_JBFUKX010000174.1:0-643 GCF_056400605.1 Mucilaginibacter sp. P5_A4
TATTGGAAAGATTTTTAAATGCTTTATTTTCAAGCAAACAATCTTCAACCCCTTTAGCGCTCACAACAACCGCGGCAGATTTTTTGTAAAGGCTTGCGGCTAACTGCCTATGAAAATAATTGAATTGGTTTACGCTACGGCTTGGCGATGTTCTTTCTGAAACAATATAAGGAGTACGTGTAAAGTAACATGCAATGCCGGTCCATATATTTGCCGAACTAATAAACGAGATAGCGCAAACTGGTTTCTCTTTCAAAAGCAACTTTACCAATTTGTAAAAAGTTTGTACTATATAATAAATCCTGTGACTAAGAAAATTTTTATGTCGTTTTACTAAGTACACTACCTTTACTCCGTTATCAATTGTATAAGCCGGTGGTTGGTTATTTAAGGAAATAATTATCGGCTGAAAATTTAATTGGTTGAAATGATTAGCCAGGGATATCAATACTCTTTCGGCTCCCCCTCCCATTAATGAGGGAATAACAAAGAATAAGCTGGGTTTTTGGTGCAAAGCCGGATCTTTTTTCATAACTGTTTTTATGGCTTTTAATTAGGATAAAGCAAATATTTTACAGTTTCATATGCTTTGCGTACCTGCATGTTGCGTAGCTCAAATAGCAAATACCTTCTTACGTAAAGC
>NZ_JBFUKX010000175.1:0-639 GCF_056400605.1 Mucilaginibacter sp. P5_A4
CACTTATCATTATTCGAAATGTAGATTTGGGATCAACTACCGGGGGCTTATTTGCTGTGTTAGTTTTTCCAGCTCGTTTTTTAAGGCCCGCAACAATAATGCTTTTAATATCTTATTTATTAAAGCCTAAATCTAAAAAGATGGCTTTTCTAATTATATCATTATTGTTTTCATTAGTAAATATTTTTGTATACGGACGGAGAAGTGAGGCTTTTAATTTATTTATAACGATCGTATTCCCGTTGTATTTTGTAAAGGATATTAAAGCAAAACGATCGTTGATTATTCCCGGAATAGTTTTATCGTTAATGATTTTTGTTCTGTTTCCGGCAGCGCGTGCATTTACGATAAATGGGGATTATAGTAGTGTGTTAACGGTTTCTCCGTCCAAGATTTTTGCCTCCTATCTTGCAGCCGAAAAGTCAAATGAGGTTGTGGATGCAGCCAAAAATATGGATGTAGCTACTTTAAGTGGCGATTATAATTATGGTCTCACCGCATATAATAGTTTTGTATTTCAGTTTGCCAGTAGTACCTTTTTTGGGAAACAATTTAAAGAATCGCTATTGGTAAATCCACCTCTCGATCTTAACAACCTTAGAAGTAAGTATTCAAAATCTGATGATGACTACTTTAAAC
>NZ_JBFUKX010000176.1:0-632 GCF_056400605.1 Mucilaginibacter sp. P5_A4
AAGAAGCGTTATAAGTTGTATTAGGCAAAACAGGTATGCCCCAATAACCTTCATTTGCAATACCGGCCCTACCGTCGCCGGTATCCACCATTAGTTTTAAACAGGTGGTTAACGCGCCATTAATTGCATGGCGCCGCTGATCGATGGGTACATTGCCGGGGTTTGGGGCAACTAATTGAATGGTGGCCTTCGCAGCACCTTCCCTGATCAGGCTCCAGGCTTCGGGTGTGTTTGGGTTGTCCTTAAATATCCTGTTTCTGATCAGCTCGGCATACAAACCCCCATCATACGAATGGTTGATCTCTTCGGTCATCAACCCATACAGTTGCGGACTTACATTTGCGCCGGGCCTGGTTAAATCAAGCGTAAGCTTAGGGGTCTGTGCTTTCAGGCTTGTTGCAGTGAACAGGAACAGGCACAAACTTAAAATGGGTAATAACTTTTTCATCGTGAAAGTTTATATTATTAATTGTTTTTTTTACACTTATTTTATAAGGCCAACGGGTCATCTTCCATTGAAAATTATTTCTCAGTTTATCGGTATTGGGTTTATTTAACCAGGATTTTTACTGTTTTTGAAATATTGCGTGATGAATTACCTAACTGAAGAACAAATTCGCCAGCTTCAACTT
>NZ_JBFUKX010000177.1:0-628 GCF_056400605.1 Mucilaginibacter sp. P5_A4
AAGCACTTTCTTTATGATAGATCACAGCCTGTGGCTGAAAGCCCCAGTTAAATCCAAACTGCTGAGCAGTTAATCCCCAATCCATTTCTTCAAAATATAAAAAATATGCCTCATTCATTAAACCAACAGCATCTATTAACTCTTTACTGATAAACATAGAAGCACCCACTACATAGTTATTGCCGCCCCAAATAAAATCATCATACTGGCCCAGATCAATTTCGCCTTCACCTACATGATAAGTGCTGCCCAGCCATTTATTATACCTGCCAGCAATTGCCTGTATCCTATCTCTCTGATAGTAAAACCTAAGCTTACCGCCAACAATATATTTACGGCTATGATCTTCAAAAAAATCGACCAGGCTTTTCATGCAGGTTTGCTCAACAACAGTGTCATTATTAAGTATCCAGATAAAACTGTTTGGATCGGCCGTTTTTTGAATATATTTTAATGCTATATTGTTTGCAGCAGCAAATCCCCGATTGTCTGCTTTAATCAAAATAAGTCTTTCCTCGAAAGCTTTATCACTTTTTAAAAACTCAATTTCGTTGGTAAAGGCATAAAACAATGGCTTATCTGTTAACGGATAAACTAACTCAGGATAGGATGTATCAATGTTGGTATA
>NZ_JBFUKX010000178.1:0-620 GCF_056400605.1 Mucilaginibacter sp. P5_A4
GCTAAGTCGTAACAAGGTAGCCGTTAGCCGTACCGGAAGGTGTGGCTGGAATACCTCCTTTCTGGAGCAGTATCAGTAACGAAGCTATCGTAACAAGTTACCTACATGATTATTTCTTAAAATAGATATGAGACGTCGGATATGAGATGTGAGATAAAAAGCCAAATGCAAATGAAGCTGCTCTCCATACTCAAATCTAATATCTCACATCTATAATTAAACAAAAAGGAAACCCAAAAGATGAAGCCATCAGTGGTGCAGCCGAAAGGAAGCGAAAGGACACAGTTGGCAGGATGCAGTCCGGAAGTCGAAGGTCATGAGTCAAAAAAGACTTAAGACTCAGAACTTAAGACTCAGAACTGCGAACTAAAAATAAAGAGTCCTGTAGCTCAGCTTGGTTAGAGCACTACACTGATAATGTAGGGGTCAGCAGTTCAAATCTGCTCGGGACTACGATAGGAGCGGAAAGCAGAAAGCCACAGGCAGCAAGCAGGAAACTTCAGGCTAAGAAAGATAGAAAGGAAAAGGCTTTATGCTTTACACCTTGAGCTTTCGGCACATCTTAAGGGGGATTAGCTCAGCTGGCTAGAGCACCTGCCTTGCACGCAGGGGGTCAACGG
>NZ_JBFUKX010000179.1:0-582 GCF_056400605.1 Mucilaginibacter sp. P5_A4
ATTCGAACCGTTGACCCCCTGCGTGCAAGGCAGGTGCTCTAGCCAGCTGAGCTAATCCCCCTTAAGATGTGCCGAAAGCTCAAGGTGTAAAGCATAAAGCCTTTTCCTTTCTATCTTTCTTAGCCTGAAGTTTCCTGCTTGCTGCCTGTGGCTTTCTGCTTTCCGCTCCTATCGTAGTCCCGAGCAGATTTGAACTGCTGACCCCTACATTATCAGTGTAGTGCTCTAACCAAGCTGAGCTACAGGACTGTCTCGATTTCGGATTTCGGATTTACGATTGGTGATGCTCCTCTTCCCGATTTCTTTCAATCTCGTAACCCGGATGTGTTACTGCCACTGATGGCTTCATCTTTTGGGTTTCCTTTTTGTTTAATTATAGATGTGAGATATTAGATTTGAGTATGGAGAGCAGCTTCATTTGCATTTGGCTTTTTATCTCACATCTCATATCCGACGTCTCATATCTATTTTAAGAAATAATCATGTAGGTAACTTGTTACGATAGCTTCGTTACTGATACTGCTCCAGAAAGGAGGTATTCCAGCCACACCTTCCGGTACGGCTACCTTGTTACGACTTAGC
>NZ_JBFUKX010000180.1:0-577 GCF_056400605.1 Mucilaginibacter sp. P5_A4
CCAAAAACTACGATTCTTTAAAGGTCAGCCATGAAAAATTATTCGGTCCAAAAAATCAGAATTACAAATTACATACCTACCAAAAACGTACCGGATATTACCTCACTTTATTAAAACATGACTACAAAGGTGCTATAAAACAAATTAATGAATTATTAAAAGATAGTCTTTATGTAAAAAACGATCTGGAAGAGCAAATGCTCGCGGATGCCTATTTTAGTAATGGACAAATAGACTCGGCCAAATATATTGTTGAAAAACAGCTTGATCAGCCATCTCAAAAAAACCATCCCGAAATAAGATACCATTTATATGAAATACTTGGAAAAATAGCCGAACGCAAAAAAGATGAAAAACTTGCCGCCAACAATTATAAACTGGCATTGGTCGAATTAAAACAAAACATCGATAATCTTTCACAGGTAGGCGATAAATCATCACAAATAAAAATTAACGAAGTACAGGGCCTTTATTATGTAAACTTACTTAAATATGAACGCGAGCGCCTATGGATGATTTTCGCTATTGCGCTGGCAATTTTAGCTGTTATAATTGTTGCTATTTTTTACCGTAGCAG
>NZ_JBFUKX010000181.1:0-577 GCF_056400605.1 Mucilaginibacter sp. P5_A4
GTTTTAGGGGTATTTCAATAATATTTGTAATAGTATTCCATCTGAACAAAGACAAGAGTTTTTATATTTTTAATGGAGGACTTGGTGTCGCATTTTTTTTTGTAATAAGTGGATTTTTAATAACAACTTTATTAATTAAGGAAAAATTAAAAACGTCAACCATTTCGCTTAAGAGATTTTATATAAGACGTTTTTTAAGGATTTTTCCAGTTGCATACTTGTATATAGTCGTTGTTATTTTACTTAATTATTTATTTAATTTACACATTACAATAATAAGCTTTTTAGCGTCCGGATTTTATTTGATGAATTTTACGTACTTTTTAAGGCGTAGCGATGCTTCTTTTTTGGGACACTTTTGGTCTCTTTCGGTGGAGGAGCAATTCTATTTGTTTTTTCCTTATTTGCTCAAGAAAAATTTTAAAATATATTTGATAATTATAATTTTTATTGTTTTTATTCTTCCACTGGTTTTATTTATTTCCGAAAATATTCATGGATTAAATAATTTTATAATCTACGCATGTACTCACTATCTTATAAAATTTCAAAGTATTGCCGTAGGATGCTTGTGTTC
>NZ_JBFUKX010000182.1:0-556 GCF_056400605.1 Mucilaginibacter sp. P5_A4
GTATACATAAGTTGCTTGCCGAGGATATGTTGTTTCATTACAGCAAATACTACAATTTTAGGGTTAGTGTTTTAAGAATATTTTCAGCTTTTGGCGAAGGTCTGCGCAAGCAGTTGTTTTGGGACGTAATGGAGCGTTATCATAAAGCCTGTATGGACTTAGAAGATGATGCAGTGTGCATCGAACTTTTTGGAACCGGTAAGGAATCAAGAGATTTTATCCATGGAAAAGATGTGGCCAATGCAGCGATTTTAATTGCAACACATGAATTAAACGATGATCATCTGAATGTTTTTAATGTGGCTTCAGGTAAAGAAGTTGAAATAAAACAAGCCATAAGTTATTTATTTCACAACGCTAATCCGGCTCCGAAAATAAGCTTTGGCGGGGTAAACCGGGCTGGTGATCCTGAAAGGTGGCAGGCGGACATTAGTAAGTTAAAAAGCATTGGTTTTGAAAGTAGTGGTAACATAAAGGACTATCTTAGCGATTTTTTCTATTGGAGTATGACCGTGGCTAAATCTTAAAAATTGACTCTTTGTGAATGGTTATATAG
>NZ_JBFUKX010000183.1:0-547 GCF_056400605.1 Mucilaginibacter sp. P5_A4
GCCCGAAGCCGGGTTGAATTTTTCGTAAAAGTCTTGATTTCATAAATTATCCTGATTTAGTTTAGTTGACACATAAGCCATTTTTTTTGTAAGATATTGGTTTGTTTAAAAATTACATGTGTGCGCAAACACACACTTCTATTTATGTATATAAACAAATTTAAAAATTAAATGCGTGTGCGCAAACATTTTAAAACAAATGACCAACTTTTACGAAATTTTCAAGAAAATGATTAAAAAATTGGATTAAAATCAATTGAAATGGCCTCTAAGTAAAAATTACTTAGAATTTATGCCAAAATGATATGAATTTTTTACAGAATAATTTACAAGACAGGATTTAATCGCACACATATGCCTTTGAAAAACCAATTATTCAACAAAACAATGATTAAAATGAAACATTTATATCATTTAGTTAAAAAAAGGATAAAATCCGCATCAAAAATGGCATTTTAATAGGTTATTCGCTTAAAGCAAAAAAAAGACAATGGAAAATAGGAGTTTACATCACACACATATAAAATATGGTCCATGATTTTAGCGC
>NZ_JBFUKX010000184.1:0-533 GCF_056400605.1 Mucilaginibacter sp. P5_A4
AGGAAAATTCAGTAATTGCCGGGGTACCTGCTAAGTTGATTAGAAAACGTGGTGAAAATAAAAAATCTGTTTAGATTATAATGTAATGGGACAAGAAGTTAAGGTTAATAAAGTCGGAATTGTTTTCCATCGTTTTGGTCCTTATCACATTTGCAGAATTAATGCTTTAAATGAAGTTATTAGTACTGTAGGCTATGAGCTATCAAGTGTTACTAAGGAATATAAATGGAGTAAAATAACGGATAAACAAAATTTCGAAAGAATAACGCTATTTATTGATACGGATAGTCGAGATGCCAGCGTAAAAGAATTAAAGAAAAGATTATATGAAAAGCTGAACGCTGAGAATCCTGATTTAATGCTTATTAATGGTTGGGGTGATAAGGGAGGGCTTTTAACCTTAAAATGGTGCCTAAGGAACAAAAAAACCGCAATCCTAATGACAGATGAAACGGAGGTAACTAATCCCAGATTTTGGTTGAAAGAGCATATAAAAAGAAAAGTTGTTCAGCTCTTTGATGCCGCATTAGTAG
>NZ_JBFUKX010000185.1:0-524 GCF_056400605.1 Mucilaginibacter sp. P5_A4
TTGACCAAGCTCGAAGTTTATCTCTAAAAAATTCCTTGAAATCTTCAAAATCCGGACTATAATTAAATTTATCTCTTGATGCAGCAATCAAGTCATTTAACCMCTCTACAACGTTAATTTCTCCGGTTATCCAAGCTAATTTAGCGTATAATCTCCCCTCTAATCCGATTCCAAATGTTTCTCTTGCTCCCACTCCAACATTAAGATTACGAATTTTTAAATACCTGGATTCAACGGGGGAAACGGGTTCATATCCCGTAGATAAAAAATACTTAAATTTAATATTTCCAATCTGAGTAAAATCCTCACTAAATTCCAACAACACACTGCCATAAGACCTTCGGAGAACTTCATCTTCATTTATAAATACCTTAAAAGGAAGTTGATCGAGATTAAACTGTAAAATATTATTGAGCTCAATATTTTGATGAGAAACAGGCAAATCTTCTGATAATTCCCATTTAAGGCGTCTTATTGCAGAATATTTTAAAATTGTATCACGATTTCCTTTTATTGAATACTCC